>JANMAD010000140.1:0-23164 GCA_031359515.1 Acidobacteriota bacterium
CGCCCTGCCGCTCGCCTCTTCTGCGCTTTTGCCCTTTGCCCGGCCTTGCCGTATAATCCGTCTCTTGTTCGGAGCGCGGCGTTTTCGTCTGTGGGTTCGCGCCCACTTTTTCTTTTGTGCGTGGGTCAGTTTTTTTGAGCGAAGGGGGCGGGCGACGCGGTGGACACAGTAGCTGCGGAAGAGCGCATCCGGGAGATCGTGGGGCGCGTGGCGGCAGAGCACGAGTTGGAACTCGTCCACGCGGAAGTGGGCGTGATTGGCCGCAGCGCGGCGGTGCGCATCTTCATTGACAAGCCGGGCGGGGTGACGCACGCGGATTGCGCGACCGTGAGCCATCACGTCGGCACCATCCTTGAGGTGGAGGATTTCATCCATTCAGCTTATACATTGGAAGTCTCTTCGCCCGGCTTAGAGCGCGGGCTGTATAAGCGCGAAGACTACGCACGTTTCGCCGGTCAGTTGGCGAAACTAAAGGTGCGGCAACCGGTCAACGGGCAGCGCAACTTTCGCGGGCGCATCGTCGGGCTTGAAGGCGATGCGGTGATCTTTGACGACAATACGAACGGGCGCGTGCGTGTCCCATTCGAGCAGATCGCCAAGGCCAACTTGGAGATCGATGTTGAGGCGGAGTTTCGCCTCGCCGCCGAGCGCGAGCTACAGGCTAAAGCGCAGGGCGGCCCTACAACTGAATAGCAGCGAGGTTAGAGCTTAGAGGTTAGAGGTCAGTTAAAACGGAAACTGATTTCACTAACCTCTAACCTCTGACCTCTGACCTCTAAAAAATTATGAGTACGTCCATCGGACAGAGCATTGACGCGCTGTGCAAAGAGCACGGGATCGATCACGAGTTGGTGGTCGAAGCGATGAAGGAGGCCGTGCGCGCTGCGGCCCGTAAGCAGTTCAAATCGGGCGAAGAGATCGCCGTCGAGTGGAGCAGCGGCACAGGCATCGAGTTGTTCGCCTCGAAGGTCATCGTCGAGGCGGTCGAGAACCCGGCCCGCGAGATGTCGCTCGCCGAAGCGCAGGAGCTTGCGGGCGACGAGGTGGAGTTGGGCGACGAGTTGCAAATCCCGCTGCCGATGGAAGAGATGGGCCGCATCGCCGCGCAGACCGCCAAACAAATTCTGTTTCAAAAGGTGCGCGATGCCGTGCGCGCCAATGTCTATGAGCAGTACATAGACAAAGTCGGCGATCTGGTCAACGGCTACGTCAAGCGTTTTGAGCGTGGCGATATGATCGTGGACATGGGCAACGTCGAAGCCATCTTGCCGCGCAACGAGCAGCCGCGTGGCGAACAATGGAATCAAGGCGAGCGCATTCGTGTCGTCATCCACGACGTGCTGAAAGAGTCGAAGGGGCCGCAGATCGTCGTCTCGCGCTCGTCGCCGGAGATGATCAAGCGCCTGTTCGAGATGGAAGTGCCGGAGATTTACGACGAGACGGTCGTGATCAAGTCGGCGATGCGCGAACCGGGCGAGCGCGCGAAGATCGCCGTTACGTCCAATGAGCGCGACGTTGATCCGGTGGGCGCGTGCGTCGGCATGAAGGGTTCGCGCGTGCAGGCGATCATACGCGAATTGCGCGGCGAGAAGATTGACATCATCGAGTGGTCGGACGAGCCGTCGGTGTTCGCGGCCAATGCGCTGTCGCCCGCGAAGGTCAACCAGGTGCGCATCACCGATATTGAGAAGCGGCAGATGGAAGTGATCGTGAACGAGGATCAACTGTCGCTCGCCATCGGCAAGCGCGGACAGAACGTGCGCCTCGCCACGAAACTCGTCGGCTGGAACATAGACATACGCAGCGAGGAAGAGTTGAAGAAAGAAGTGGCGGAGCAGATGGGCGCGCTCATCGCTTCGGGTGGGGCCGTGCCGCTCTCGGCGCTGGAAGGCGTCAACGCTACCACTACCTCCACGCTCGCCGAGCATGGCATCGAAGATATAGATGCGCTCGCGCAAACGTCGCTCGACGACTTGGTCGAATTCCTCGACATCTCGCTTGACCAAGCGCAAGCGATGCTCGACTCGGCGCAGGCCGTGGTCGCCGCCCGCGAACGGAGCAAGGCGGCGGAGGGCGAAGCGGGCGCGGGGGCAGAGGCGGGGACGGACGAAGCCGCAGCGCAGACCGCGCCGCCGGCCGACGAACCAGCGGCGGAGCAGCCGCCGGCAGATGAGACGGCAGAGGCAGCGCCGGGAGAACTTGTCGCGGTTGAGCAACATGCGACGTCCGTCGAGTTTGATCCGGCGAGCGATGCGGGCGAGGTTGAACCGTCCAACGAGATGACTGCCGCAGGGTATGACGAGGCGGTCGAGGGGCGTTCGCCGTATCAGGCGGAGCCGGTGCTAGAGGCTGAAGGATCGGCTGATCCGGTCGCGCTCTCTGAGGCCGATCCGATGTCGGCTGATGAGTTGACGCTGCAAGGCGCGGGTCGCGATCTACAACCCGACACGATTATGCCCGGCGCGGACATGACGGCGACTGACGCCGCCATGATCGCCGATGAAGAAGCGGCCGACGAAGGTCAGCCCCCTGTCGAAGAGGACGCGCCGTTTTCGCCGCGCGTGGATGCAAGCGAAGCGTCTGCGCCTGAAGTGCAAGTTTCGTCCGCGCCCGCGCCCGAATATCGGGTTGAGGCAAACGACGAAAAAGATGCTGTGGAGCACGAGAAGCAAGATGCTTCCGATAGCGCACAGTGACCGCCGCGAGGAGCGCGTGATGCTCTATCGCGCGTCTCGCTTCTGCTCGCCGCTACGAGCCTTGCCGGGTCTCGTTCCGCGTCCGCTGTGATGCGCTGAACGCGCCGGTCAAGGTCACGGGAAGTTTGCGAGTTTGACTTTTCACCTTGACCGCGCGCGACGCCTGTGCTGTTCGCGCGCTCACGTCGTTCGGAAGGATTGCATGACCGGTAATAAGGTTCGCATTTACGATCTCGCCAAAGAACTCAAGCTGGAAACGAAGCGCCTGATCGAAGAGGTGCGGCGCGAGGGCTACGATGTCAGTGTGCCCTCGAACACCATCCCGAAAGATTTTGCGGACAAGATTCGCAACCGCTACTTCCCCAAGAAGGAAGCCGCGCCGGTGCGCACGATCCGCGTCGTCAAGAAAGCGCCGCGCCCGACCGAAGAGGGCGGGGAAGAGATTCACGCTTCCGTGCCGCCGCATAGCGCGCCGGATGAAGCGGTCGCTGACGAAGCGCAGACCGAAGAGGCAGGCGGGGCCAGATCGGCGACTGTGCGCCTCATGAAGAAGCCGCTCGCGCCGGCCGCACGGGCCGAGCATCCGACGGCGGGCGCGAACCTGACGGGCGCAACCACTGCGCCGTCACTCGCGGAGTTGTCCTACCCGACGCCACAGATTAACGAACCGCCGACAGCCGCGCCCGGCCCCGTCGCAGCGTCCGCATCGGCCGCGCCGCTCATCGAGCAAACGGGCGAGGCCCCGCTCATGCCGCTCCCGCCGCGCACGTCCGACGTGCTGCCGAAGCCTGCGCCGCCCGCGAAACAGATACGTGTGCTGCGGCCCACAGCCGCCGCGCTCGATGCAGGCGTCAAACTCGGCGAACGCGCGCCCGTGCCAACCCCGGCTGTGCCGACACCGAGCGAGCGCGCTCGGCGCAGCGGTGGCCGCGATGAGCGCGGCGGGCGCGGCGGACGTGGGCGTGGCGAGACCGTCGCGTTCACCGGCACACCCGGCGAGAGCGCGACCCCGCAGACGCTCTACACGCCGCCGGCCGATGCGCGTCGCCCGCGCGCCGGCCGCTCGCGTCGTGGCGGCAACGCTCCGGTCGGCGTGCGCGACGCGCGTGGTCGTGGCCGCTTCGACCGCGACTACGTCGTGCCGGCGAAGGCGCTCACCCTTGAACAACGCATCGCCGGCTCGATGAGCGGCGGTGTGGCCACCGACGAACTCAAACAAGTGCGGCTCGTTGAAGGCTCGACCGTCAAGGAATTGGCCGAGAAGATGGGCATCAAGCCGAAGGACATCGTCGCACTACTCTTGCAACGCGGCGTGTTCGCGACGATCAATCAGGCTTTGAACAGCGACGTGGCGGTCGATCTCGGCCAGCGCTTCGGCTATGAAGTTTCCTTCGTACCGTTCGAGGAGATGGTCGTCGAAGAAGAGTTTGAGGAGTTGATCGCGACCGATGCTGACGATGTGGAACTGCCGCGTGCGCCGGTCGTCACCGTCATGGGGCACGTCGATCACGGCAAAACGAGTCTGCTCGACGGCATTCGCGCGACCGACGTGGCGGCGGGCGAAGCGGGCGGCATCACGCAGCACATCGGCGCGTACAGTGTGCAAGTGCAGTCGCCCGATAATCCGAACGAGATGCGCCGCGTCGTCTTTCTCGACACGCCCGGTCACGAAGCGTTCACGCTGATGCGCGCACGCGGCGCGAAGGCGACCGACGTAGTGGTGCTGGTCGTCGCGGCGGACGACGGCGTCATGCCGCAGACCATCGAAGCGATTGAGCACGCGCGGGCGGCGAAGGTGCCCATCGTCGTGGCGATTAACAAGATCGACCGGCCTGATGCAAACATTGACCGCGTCAAGCAAGGCTTGGCGACGCAGGGCTTGCAGCCGGTTGATTGGGGCGGCGACACGGAAATGGTCGCCGTCTCGGCCAAGAAACGCGAGAACATAGACACGCTGCTCGAGACGATTCTGCTCACGACCGACATACTCGATCTCAAAGCGAGTCCGACGCGCCGTGCGGCGGGCGTTGTGCTGGAAGCGAAACTTGATCGCGGGCGCGGTTCGGTCGCGACAGTCTTGGTACAACAGGGCACGTTGCGCGTGCATGATCCGTTCATCGCGGGTCAGGTCTTCGGCAAGGTGCGCGCGATGTTCAATGATCGCGGCGAGATCGTGGCCGAGGCGGGGCCGGCCACGCCGGTCGAAGTGTTGGGCTTGCAAGGCGTGCCGCAGGCGGGCGACATGTTCCAGGTGGTCGCCGACGTGAGCCGCGCGCAGGGCATCTCCGAGCATCGCCAACAACTCGCACGGCAGAGCGCGCTCTTGCAGACAACGAAGCGCGGCATCGAAGCGTTGGGCCAGAAAGAAATCAAGGAACTGCTCGTGCTGGTGAAGGCCGACGTGCAGGGTTCGGTCGAAGTCTTGAAGAGCACGCTGCAAAAACTTTCCACTGAACAGGTCAAGGTCAACGTCATCCGCTCCGGCGTCGGCGCGATTACGGAATCAGACGTGTTGCTCGCCTCCGCGACGCAAGCAGGCGCGTCGAACACGGCGGTCGTCATCATCGGCTTCAACGTGCGCCCCGAAGTGCGCGCCGCCGAGTTGGCGAAACTTGAGCATGTGGACATACGCCTGCACTCGATCATCTACAAAGTCGAAGAAGAGATACGCGCGGCGATGATCGGCATGCTCGACAAGATCGCGACGGAGCGCATCTTGGGCAAGGCCGAAGTGCGGCAGACGTTCAAAGTGCCGCGCGCCGGCATGATCGCGGGCTGTATGGTGATCGACGGCGTGATCCGGCGCAACGCCCGCGCGCGGCTCATCCGCGACGGCGTGGTCGCGTGGGAAGGCGGCATCGCCTCCGTGCGCCGCGTCAAGGACGACGTAGCGGAAGTCCGCGAAGGTTTCGAGTGCGGCATCGCGCTTGAAGGTTTCAACGACATCAAGGTCAGCGATCAGATCGAAGCATACATCGTCGAGCAGATCGCGGCGACGGAGCTGTAAAGCAGTGACGAGTGACAAGCACGCGGCTTTAACTCGTCACTCGTCACTCGTCACTCGTCACTGTTTTTTATCATGCGTAGGCCGGAGAAAGTTGCAGAGTTGGTGCGCGAGGAGATCGCGCAGATCGTGGGTTATGAGTTGGAAGACCCACGGCTGGTGGTTGTGACGGTGACGGACGTGCGTATGTCGGAGAACTTGCGCGAGGCGCGCGTCTTCGTAATGGTGAGCGGCACGGACAAAGAAGCCGCCGCCGCCCTGCGTGCGCTTGAGCACGCCGCGCCGTATGTGCGACGGCAGGTGGCGTTGGAGCTTAACCTGAAGCGCGCCCCGGAGATTCATTTTATCCGCGATACCATCGAAGAGAAAGCCGCGCGCGTGGACGACCTGCTCCTGACCATTAAGCATGAACAAGCAGATGCGCCGGACGCAAGCGGAATAGTTGAGAGAGGAGAACAGACAGTGACGAGTGACGAGTGACGAGTGACGAGCTAAGAAAAACTTCTTGCTTGTCACTCGTCAGTCATCACTCGTCACTGTTTTCAATTTATGCTCAGTCAAGTCGTCGAGTTGATCGAGGCGAAGCGTCGCTTTGCCATCACCTCGCACATACGTCCCGACGGCGACGGGCTGGGGTCGAGCTTGGGTCTCTACTGGCTGCTGCGCGCACTCGGTAAAGACCCGGCCGTGATCATGCGCGACCCTGTGCCCCATTCTTATCAGAAACTGCCCGGCGCGGAATGCGTGCGCGTCGCGCCCGAAGTCGGCGGCTCGTTCGATGCGGTCTTCGTCATCGAATGCTCCGACGCGACGCGCCCCGGTCTCGCCGATCTCGCCCAACAGTTCGTCGTCAACATAGATCATCACGCCACCACTTCGCACTTCGGCCAGATCAACTGGATCGATTCGACCGCCTCGGCCTGCGGCGAGATGATCTATAACCTGTGCAAGGCCATCGGCGTGCGCCCTACGCGCGAACTGGCCGAATGCGTCTATACCGCGCTCATCACCGACACCGGCTCGTTCCACTATTCAAACACGACCGAGCGCACGTTCAAGGTCGCGTCCGAACTGGTGCGCGCGGGCGTGCA
Source organism: Acidobacteriota bacterium (assembly GCA_031359515.1). GTDB lineage: Bacteria > Acidobacteriota > Blastocatellia > Pyrinomonadales > Pyrinomonadaceae > QHXQ01. The sequence goes on from JANMAD010000140.1 coordinate 6,792, forward strand.
GCCGGCGAAGATCGCGCAGGCGGTCTATAGCAATTATCCCTGGAGCAAGATCGAGTTGATGAAGGACGTGCTGGCGACCGTGCGGCATGATGCGTCGGGGCGCATCGCGTGGCTGCGGCTGAGCATGGAGATGCAGGAGCGTGCGGGCGCGTTGGACGAGGACGGCGACGGGTTCGTGCATTTCCCGATGAGCGTGGGCGAGGTGGAAGCGGTCGCTTTTTTGAAGGAGACTGCGCCAGGCGTCTATCGCACGAGTCTGCGCTCCAAAGGTGAAATAAACGTCGCGCGCATCGCCGAGCAATTCGGCGGCGGCGGTCATCGCAACGCTGCCGGTTGCACGCTGACGGGCGCGTGGGACGACGCCGAGCAAACTATCGTCAACCTGCTGATCGCGGCTATTGATCCGGACATCAGCATCACGCCCGACAATGGCCACGCGCCGTTCACGCGCGATGTCGTCAACGCGCTTTGAAGTTGCACACAGGCTTTATCATTCCCCGTTCTTAGTTCATACTGCCTGCCGCTATGACTTGGTTTCGCAAAAAGGAGCAGAAGATCGAGCCTGTCCCGGCGGACGAGCGTGTCGTCAAGACCGAGGGCATCTTCGTCAAATGCCCGGAGTGCGACGCCGCCCTCTACAAGCGCGAGTTGGAAGAATCGCTACAAGTCTGCGTGCATTGCGCTTACCACTTCCGCATCGGCGCACGTGAGCGGCTCGCCTTTCTCTACGACGACGCGCAGTATGAAGAATTGGACGCGGATGTGATCTCGTCCGATCCGCTCAGCTTCGTGGACACGAAACCGTATCCGCAACGACTCGAACAAGCGCGGCGTTCCACCGGTCTGCCGGAAGCGATCATCACGGCGCGCGGCCAGATCGGCGGTCATCTGGCTTTCGTCGGCGCGATGGACTTTAGCTTCCTCGGCGGCTCGATGGGTTCGGCCGTGGGCGAGAAGATCACGCGCATCATCGAGCGCGCGATTGACACGCGCGGCGCGGTGTTGACGGTCGCGGCGTCGGGCGGGGCGCGCATGCAAGAGGGCACGCTCTCGTTGATGCAGATGGCGAAAATCGCGGCCGCGCTCTCGCTCTTGGCCGAAGCGCAACTGCCCTTCATCTCGATCCTGACCGACCCGACGACGGGCGGCGTCACCGCCAGCTTCGCCATGCTCGGCGACGTGATCTTGGCCGAGCCGAAGGCGCTCATCGGGTTCGCCGGCCCGCGCGTCATCGAACAGACCATCAGACAGAAATTGCCCAAAGGTTTTCAGCGCGCCGAATTCTTAGTCGAGCACGGCATGTTGGACGCGGTCGTGGACAGACGCGAATTGCGCGGCACAGTCATCAAACTCTTGAACTTCATGGTCAACGCGGACCTACCGACGCCCGCCGAGCCGCAGTTCAATCCCGGCAATAACGGGCGCGATCCGAACGCGCAGGCGCAAGACATACCAGCCCCCGAACCGTCAAGCAAAACAACGCAAACCAAAAGCTAAACCACAAAGACACAGAGGAAACGATGAACGTGGAACGACGAACGATGAATTAAAGACAACTGCTTTCAATTCATCGTTCATCATTCATCATTCCGCGTTTCCTTTGTGGTTTATTCCTCCGTGATGCAATTCGACGAGGCGGTTGATTACCTGCTGAGCTTGGGGCACGAGACGCTGGCGATGAAGCTCGGCCTCGTCAATGTCACGCGCCTGCTCGCAGCATTGGGCGACCCGCAACGCGCCTTCCCGGCCGTGCAGATCGCGGGCACGAACGGCAAAGGCTCGACCGCCGTCATGCTCGACGCGATCTGCCGCGCCGCCGGTCTGCGCACAGGTCTCTACACCTCACCGCATCTCATCTCGCTCACCGAGCGCATACAGCTTGCTGGGCAACCAATCGCGCCCGCCGAGTTCGCGCGCATCGCCGCGCAAGTCCGCACGGCGGCGGAACAACTGCACGCCGAGACAGCCGCGCGCCCGACTTTCTTCGAGCAGGTGACAGCTATCGCGCTCGTCGCCTTCCGCGCGGCGCACGTCCAACTCGCGATCCTTGAGACCGGTCTCGGTGGCCGGCTCGACGCGACGACCGCCGCCCGCGCGGAAACGCTTGCGCTCACGCCCATCGCGCTCGATCATCAAGCCTATCTCGGCCCGACGCTCGCCGAAATCGCGGCGGAGAAGGCCGCCATCATTCGCCCCGGCACGCAGGTCGTCGTCGCGCCGCAGACACCCGCCGCCCGCGCCGTTATCACCGCGCGCTGTCACGCATGCAACGTCACACCACAGTGGGCCACCGCAGACATTCATGTCCACGACGCGACACCGGACGGTCGTCTGCGCGCGACCTTCCAAACCGCGCACGACATTTACGCGGACGTGTATCTCGCGCTACGCGGCCGGCATCAACTGACGAATGCCGCCGTCGCCATCGCGCTCGCCGAGACGCTCCGCGCACGCGACTTCAACATCCCACGCACCGCGATCATCGCCGGGCTACAAACAGCCACGCACCCCGGCCGCCTTGAACTGCGCGCGGGCACGCCGCCCCTGCTCTTCGACGGCGCGCACAACCCGGCCGGCGCGGAAGCTTTGCGCGCCTATCTCGCCGAATTCATCAGCGCGCCTATCACGCTCGTCTTCGGCGCGATGGGCGACAAAGAGTTGGGCGAACTAGCCGCCGCCCTCTTCCCAGTCGCGCAAAAGCTCATCCTCACGCGCCCCACAAATTCGCGCGCCGCTACCCTCGACACGCTTGCAGACATCGCGCACGCGCACGTCAATGCAGCACAACTCACACTCGCGTCCACGCCCGCCGAAGCCCTGCGCGCAGCTTACGCGCAGACACCGCCCGACGGACTGATCTGCATCACCGGCTCGCTCTATTTGATCGGCGAAGTGCAGGCATTGCTAAGCGAGGGGACGAGTAATCCCAGTTGATTATGTGTGTGCGGCTTTGCCTTTTGCCGGCCGATTGATTAAAAGAGCGTATATGGACACATCACACAAGGAAGCGCCAGAAGTGCTGGCGAGCGCGGACATGTTTAGCGGGCGCGTGTTCTCGGTCACGACCGACACGGTGCGCGAGGGCGAGCGGACGATGAAGCGCGACGTGGTGCGGCATCCGGGCAGCGCGGCTATCGTGCCCGTCTTCGCCGACCGCACGGTCGCGCTCGTGCGCCAGTACCGGCATCCGACAGTCAAGTACCTGCTCGAAATTCCGGCCGGCACGCGCGACAACTTTGAAGCGCCCGAAGAGTGTGCCGCGCGCGAGTTGCAGGAAGAGTTGGGCCTCGTCGCGGGGCAACTGGAAAAACTTTCTGAGTTCTTCGTCTCGCCCGGCTTCTGCGCTGAGAAGATGTGGGTCTATCTGGCGACGGAGTTGACTGACACGACCGCCGCGCCCGAAGAGGACGAACTGCTCGAAGTCGTCCGCCTGCCGCTCACCCGCGCGCTCGACATGATCGCGGCCGGCGAGATCGAAGACGCCAAGACGATCATCGGACTGACAACGGCCGCCGCAAAGCTAAAGGATGAGAGATGAAGGATGAAGGATGATAAGACCTGCTCAACGTTGAGAGCTTTCTTTCATCCCTCATCCCTCATCCCTCATCCTTGCTCTTCATCTGTGCGTCTCTTACACTCGCTTTATCGTGGACACACCGACCGACACACCCGTAGCTGCGGGGCCAAGCATTAGCACTTACGTTGCAGTGGTCGCGCCGAACGCGGCGCAAGGCGATAGGGACATGCGCCCGCTCGACCCGGATAATCCGCCGTGGGGCGTGCCGGGTGCGATGCTCGTCTGGCTCGCCAGCATCGGGTTGCTCTTCCTCGTGCCGACGCTCGCGGGCGCGGGCTACGTCATCAGCCGCCTCAGCCGCGTGCCCGCCGGTAAGGTGCAGGAGACGATCCTCGCCGATCCCAATTTCATTTTGATCTCGGTGGCGGCGGTCATCCCGGCGCATCTGCTCACGCTCTGGCTCGTCTGGTGGCTCGTGACGAACAACGGCCGGCGCTCGTTCCGCGATCTGCTGGGTCTGCGTTGGAGTCGGCGACTCGGCGGGCTAGAACTGTTCGCGTGGGGCGGCGTGGTCGTCTTACTGTTCGTCTGCAACGCCGTCATCGGACATTACTTCAAAGGCGGCGACACCGATCTGGAAAAGATCATCTCCAGTTCGCTGGCGGCGCGTTATCTCGTTGTCATACTAGCGATCTGCACCGCGCCGTTGGTGGAAGAGACGGTCTATCGCGGCGTGTTATATCCGGCGCTCCGCCGTGCGCTCGGCACGTTCGTCGCTTGCTTTATCGTCGCGGGACTGTTCGCGCTCGTGCATGTCTGGCAGTATCGCGCGAACGTCGGCGTCATCGCCGCGATCACGTTATTGAGTTTGACACTGACGCTGGTGCGGGCGCAGACCGGCCGCTTGTTGCCTTGCCTCATCATTCACACGCTCTTCAATTTCATCACCTCCATCGCCATCGTCTCCGAGCAATATCTCAAACGCCTGCCGCCGCCGGGCGCGCTCATCGGATCAATCCTACGCGCTACCGGACTAAACTTTTAACTTATGCGTTACGAAGTGCTGGTCGTCGGCGCAGGTCTGGGCGGGTTGACGACTGCGGCCCTACTGGCGGCGCGCGGGCTGAGCGTGTGCGTGCTGGAGAAAGAGTCGCGCGCGGGCGGTTGCGCGACGCCATTCGCGCATAGCGGCTACGAGTTCGAGCCGGGCGCGGGTCTCTACGCTTGCTGGCAGCCGAACGAACTACACGCGCGCGTCTTCGCCGAACTGCCAAGCGCGCCGCCTGTCGCGCAGTTGCTCCGTCCCGCCTACGTCGTGCGCTTGCCCGACATGATAGATGTGCCTGTCGGCGGCACAAGCGATGCGGAGTTTGCGGCCGACTTGCGCACAGCCTTTCCCGAATGCGCGGCCGCGGCCGTCAGTTTTTATCAGCAACTTGCGCCGGTCGCCAACGCCTTGCGCCGGAGCGCACGCCGCTTCCCTGCGCTCACCAGCGCGAACAAATGGCAGCGCTTGAAACTCTCGGCGGCTGAGCCGCGACTCGCAACAAAAATTCACGCGCTGCAAAACGACACGACCGCCCAACATCTCACCGCCACGTCGCCGCGCTTCCAACGCTTCATTGATGCGCAACTGCAAACGCTCGCGCAGACGCCCGCACACGAGTGTGCCTATCTCTACGCGGCCCTCGCGTTGACAGAGCCGCAACGCGGTCTCTACACGCTCAATGGTGGCGCGGCCGCGCTCACAAACGCGCTCACTCAATCCATTAAACTGAGCGGCGGCACGGTGCGCTTCGACACGACCGTGCTGCGGCTGGTGACGGACACGGAGGGGCGCGCCGTCGGCGTCGACCTGTTGAGCGGCGAGCGCATCGAAGCGGCGCGCGGCGTCGTCAGTAATCTGACCGTCTGGGACACCTACGGCAAGCTCGTCGGTGCGCAACGCACGCCGGCCGATATACGCCCGCGCTTGCGCGACACACACGGTTGGGGCGCGTACCTGATCTTCGCCAGTCTCAACGATACGGCCGCCGCGCGCCTGCCCGCCGCGCGCATCATTGCACTGACTGATTGGCAGACAGAACAAGTTTACGATCCGACCACTGCGCAGTTCACGTTCAACGCCACGCCCGATACACGCGCGCCTGCGGGGCAACGCGCCGTTACTATCTCAACCTATACGGACACGGCGCAGTGGTTCGCTTATCACGAGGACGAGGACGAGCATGGAGCGCAGGATCAAGCGACGCTCGAAGCGTGGTGGGCACGGCTGCACGCAAGCCTGCCGGAACTTGGCGAGAGCATTGAAGTGATCGAGACGGCCACGCCGCGCACTTACTACGAGCAGACGCGGCGCAAGCTCGGCATGGTCGGCGGCACGGGCCAAACGCTCGCCGTGTCGGGCGCACACGCTTTCACACACCGCACACCGCTCCCCGCGCTCTACATGGTCGGCGACACGGTCTTCCCCGGCGCGTCCGTTGCCGCCGTCACACACTCGGCGCTCGTCGTCGCAGACGAAATCGCCCCGCCGGCCCGTTAAGAAATGGGCGGCGGGGCGATGGCGATAAGTTGGCGGCTGAAGTTGGCCGCGCAGCGTGGTTATTGCGGTAATTTACGCGGCGGGTCGCCCGACTCGCTTCCCTTCGCTGGCTTGACGAAGACAGGCTCGGAACGAGTGGGCGCGGGCAACATTTTGCTGCCACCGCCATTCTTCGGGAAATCATCACTCGGACTGTCCCAGCCCCGGCCGACGCGCTGATCCGACAGCTTGGCGGACGGGCAGCCCCGGCAAGGGACGTTGTTCGGCAACGTGCCCTGCGGCGGCGGCACGTACAGCACGTTGTTATAGTTGAAACCGTAGGGGCAGTTCACTGGCCGCCAGTAGAACGGGATGAAGACCCACGTACCGGCGAAGCTGTCGAACACCCAATACCCGTTGCCCCTTGAGCTGTACCCAGCCGGCACCCACCCGTAGCCGTACCCGGCATCCATGCTGTGCAGACGCTGGAGCGCGCTGACGAGGGTGCGGTTACGTGTGACGCGCCCGTTCGCCTTCGCCAGCAGTTGGGCGCGCTCGCGGCTCCAAGCGTCGAGCGCGTCAGCCTCCTTCTTATCGAGTTTTGCCACCTCCATCGCGCCGCCATTTGCGACGAGCATCTTGTGTCCGTCCTTGACGAGCACCGCGCCGGGGCCGACCTGCGCACGCCCCTTGAAGACGGCGACCTCGGTCGTGCCGCCCGCAAGCACCTCGATATGATAGACGCCGCTCTTGATAATGCTGATCTGCGTCTGCGGCGTGTCAAGCATGAGCACCGGCTGCCCGTCGTCAAAGTCAATCACCTCGGCTACGAACGCCCCGCGGTTCAGCTTGAGGCGGAGGTGGTCGAGCGAGGCGTCTACCATCGTGAACTCCGCGCCCGCACCGATGCGCACGTAAGAGCCGGGGTTAAGCAACACCTCGACGCGGCCGTCGTTGCCGGTCTTGATCAGATCACCGGCGCGCAGATTGTCGGCCGTTGTGAGCGCCAGCGGGGCAGTCGAGCCGGCGCGTGTCACCAGCACTTCGCCGACGACGAAGTTGATGCCGCCGGCCCGTGCCGAGATCACGCGCGGGTCTCTGGACTGGGCGAAGCCGGGCTTGCTACAGAAGAGCGTCAGGGACAAGACGACCGCGGCCAGCAGCGCGCAAGCGTATAACTTTTTCACGACGAGCACCTCTCTTTACAGGCAAACGGTCTTAGACGGGAAGAGCCAATCTCAGGTATGCGTAGCTTACTCGCCCCCCACGCCAATTTCAAGCCTGCCGTCTAAATCGAAACCTGGAAGATTGGCACAAGCAGGAAAATGTGCTCCACGAATGCACACGAAACACGAAATCAATTAGATATTTTCGTGTTGTTTCGTGTGCATTCGTGGACAAGCTTTTTTCTTTTGTCCCAATGTCGTAGGTTTCGAGTTAGGACTACTCCGGCCTCAGGCTCAGTTATGCGGCATCATGAGGACACGCGCACGCTCAACTTCCGCTGGCGCGCCGCGGACGACTAGCACAGCGTCGCCGTCTAGCCACACGGCCGTCAGCAGCGCACCATCATGCCACGCGGCCACGTGCGCGTCGGCGACGCTAAGCTGAGCAGCGCCCGCCGTCGCTGTCTGGGGCTGAAGCGCGCTGTAGCCGTGGAAGAACTCTGCGGCGTCAGCGGGCTTGTCCCAGACCGTGCGCCACACGAAGAGCGATGTGTCGTCGGTGCGCGTGAACAGATAAGCGCGGTCGCCGCCCCAACCGGCGGCGGCGCGGGCGGCGTCTCTCACCGGCAGGACTTTGAGCAGCAGACCACGCACGCCGATCTCGCCAAGCGGTGTCGCGGCCGACACATGCCAGCCACCTGCGGCGAATCCCTGTTCGTCAACCGCGACCACGCGCGGCTGCTCGTGCGCGAAATACTTTTCCGGATGCAGGACTTGCTCGCTCGACGCAGGCGGGTGATGAAATAGTTCGTCCACGGCAGCAGTGCCGCCTTTGCGCCGCACCGCTTCGACGAAGCGCACGCCGTCGCGATAGCGAAAGATGAAAGTCTCCGTGAGCAATGGGGGGAAGAGCGCGCCGATCTCTTTACGATAGCCGGCGAAGCGTTCGTCTTCGGCGCGGGCCACGTCGGCGAGCGGGCGGCGTGTCCATGCGTCGCCTTGTTCCAGCCGCCGCTGCACGTCCATCGCGTCGCCTTCGATGACGGCGAAGAGCGCCTCTTCGCGGTCGAAGTCGTAGGGGCGCGCCAGCAATAGTTTCAACAGATCGAAGTGCTGATCTTGCAGGGCGTGGACGAACTCGTGCGCGAGCAGCGCGTCGCTCGCGGGCGCTTTGCCCTGCGGGTCGGCGAGTAGTAAGACCTGCCGGTCAAGCGGCGAATAGGTTGCGCCGGCCGAGGCGGCGGCAAAACTCGCGGCCAGCGTGGCCAGATCAGTCCCCACAGGGAGCATCCCGCCCGCCACCGCCAGGCGACTCAAACGGCGCAACTCTTCGCCGCCGAAGGCGTCCGCCATCTCTTTCGTGCGCGTGCCGTATTCCCAACCTGTCAGTTCGATCATGCCCGGCGCGCTCAGCCAAGCCAACGAGCGCGTGTCTGCGACGGAGCGCATCACGCGCTCGCGTATCCGCTGCAACTTCGGTGCAAGCGGGCGCACGGGTAGCGGCGTCAGTGTACGTGTGATTTCAGGCAGCGCGCCGGCCGCCACGATGTTATTGCGCGGCGCGGTCGTGGATTTGCGCCCGCAGGCCAGCGCGAAGGCCAGCACACCGAGCGAGAAGAGGAAAAATAGGAGTGGCCAACCCTTCGTCCGCATAGCCTGAGTTAGACGCGCGGCGAGCGCGCGGCGATGCCGACGAAGTAAGGTCAGCAAGCGGAGGAGCAAGATAAAGTTTCGCCCCGCGCCTGTCTACCTGTCGAGCATGTCGAGCATCGAGCCGTCGGCTGTTTGCTTGCCGGGGCGGGAGGCGGCGTGATCGACGAGGCGCAATTGCAGGTTGCCGACGTTGCTGGCATAGGCCAACGCTTCGTCTTTATTGACTACATCACTGCGGATCAATTTTTCAAGCACACTGTCGAAGGTCTGCATCCCTTCCAACTCGCCTTGCTCCATCGCATCGAGCAGCGATCTACCTTCGGACTCGCCGCGCTCCATGTAGTCGCGCGTGCGCGCGGTGGATTTTAGAATCTCGATGGCGGCGATGCGTCCCCCTTTGTCGGCGCGCGGGACGAGCCGTTGCGAGACGATGTAGCGAAACGTCTGTGAGAGGCGGGCGCGAATGGCTGCCTCTTCATTCTTCGGAAAGACGCCGATGATGCGATCAACTGTCTTGGAAGCATCAATCGTGTGCAACGTGGAGAGGACGAGGTGGCCGGTCTCGGCCGCTTCGAGCGCGACTTCAATCGTCTCGCGGTCACGCATCTCGCCGACGAGGATCACTTTCGGCGCTTGTCTGAGTGCGGCGCGCAGGGCGAGCGCGAAGCTCGGCGTGTCGGAATGCAATTCGCGCTGATGGATGGTCGCGCGTTTGTGCTGGTGCAGGAATTCGATGGGGTCTTCGATGGTGACGATGTGATATGCCTTCGTGTCGTTGATCAGATCGATGACGGCGGCGAGCGTGGTTGATTTGCCGCTGCCGGTCGGCCCCGTCACGAGCACCAGCCCGTTCTTCAGCTCGGCAATGTCCTTGAGTTGCGGCGGTAGATTGAAGTCGCTCCACTGCGGCGGGCGATTGGGGATAACGCGCATGACGATGGCGTGCGAACTGCGCTGCATGAAGATGTTGACGCGGAAACGCGAGACGCCGGGCGCGCTGAAAGACACATCCGTCGAGCCATACTTTTCCAGATTCTCCGCCGCCACTGGATGATTGCCGACCAGCAGTTTGGCGATGCCGCTCGTGTGCGCGGGCGTCAACTTTTCCAGCCCCGGCACGGGCACGCCCTGTAACTGACCCAGCAACTCGACTTGCGGCGGCCGGCCCGGCGAGAAGATCAGATCGCTCACCTTGTCGGACACGGCGAGCAGTTTGCCCAGCACGTCCAGAAAATTCAGCGGCGCGCTTGCTGGTTGCTGAGGAGTTGGCAGTGTGGTCATAGAGGATTTGTCCCTGGTCAGTTGTCCGTGGTCAGTGGTTCTTTTTGTCGTCAGTTATCGGTTTAAGTGTTAACGTGTAATAGAGGTCAGCAGCACAACGGACAACTGACCACTGACGATGGACAAGTTTTCGTAATGCTTGCGATGAAAATGAGACGCCGCGCGCAAACCAACGCGCCAGATGCGGCGTACATCTCAGTGTAGGCATGACGCACGGCGCGCCGCAAGTTTGCATGAAACCTTATGCGCGTTGGCGGCGTCAAAAGAACAGGAGGCGGGCACTAGCGATGGCAACTTACCGAGACCCGGTCAGAGAGTTCGCGCCGCTCGAAGTGATCGAGCGACTGCTGGAAATCCGCGCCGAGGCGGGCTACCAACCGGCCATCTTTATGCACGCCGAGAATGATTTAACCGCCTACTTCGACGCTTATGGCTTCGATGTCTATGCTTTCGCCGAACCGGAAGCCGAATTCAACTACGGCCGCTATCGCGCGCCGCTCGCGCCCGGCGGCGACTACGCGCACGAACATCCGACCGCGCACTGAAGAACAGTAGATGCCAGATGTCCGATGCTGGATGTCAGTAGTCGAACTAACATCCAGCATCTGACATCTGGCATCTTTCGTTATTCCGCCTTCACGATCACGAACGTCACGTCGTCGCCCGCGCCGCGCCCGTCAGTCCAAGCGAGCATGTCCGCGTGAATAAGTTTAATCAACTCTTTCGCGCTTAGCGCGCGGCCCGCCAGCACCTGCTGCGCTAAGCGGTCGCGCCCATACTCTTCACCGGCGGCGTTTGTGGCTTCGACGATCCCGTCCGTGTAGAGCGCCAGCACTTGCCCCGCTTCAATCGGCAGGTAGTATTCGTAATAGCGCGTGTCGCGGAACATGCCGAGCGGGATGCCGCCGCGCTCGATGAAGCGCACGCGCCCGTCGGCGTCCAATAGGAGCGGCGGGTTGTGCCCGGCGTTAGCGTAAGCGAGCGTCTTGTTGGTCGCATCCAGCACGCCATAGAACGCCGTGACGAACTGATGATTCTGAATTGACTCCCAAAGCAGATAGTTGACCTTCGCCATCGAGACGTTGGGCGCGTAGCCGATGTGCAACGCGGCGCGTATGGAAGCGCGCAAGAAGGCCATGAGCAGCGCGGCAGGCATGCCCTTGCCGGACACGTCGGCGATCACGAGACCGAGCAGGTCGTCGTGGATTTTGACGAAATCGTAATAATCGCCGGAGACTTCTTCAGTCGAGAAGTTGTACGCGCTGATGTCGAAGCCGGCGAGTTCTGGATCGCGCGCCGGCAAGAGTTCCAGTTGCACCTGCCGCGCGATCTCGAGTTGCGCTTCGAGCCGCTTCTTCTCCAGACGCTGCTCGTGCAGCATCGCTTTCTCAATGATGATCGCGACCTGTGAGGCGAGCAGCAACAGGATGTCGAGATCGGCCGCAGTGTAAGCGTCCAGACCGTCGCTTTCGAGATCGAAGACGCCGATCACTTCCTCGTTCGAGATGATCGGCGCGATCATCTCCGAGGAAGTTTCTACGCGCGCATTGATGTAGCGTTTATCCTTGCTCACATCCTGCACGATGATCGGCTCGCCCGTCTGCGCCACGTAACCGATCAAGCCCTCGCCAACCTTCAAGTGCAACTCGGTCAATTCGGCGATGTCGTAACCGCGCACAGCCGTCGTGCTAAAGCCGCGCAACGCGCCGGGGTCTGTGTCGTGCCCGTCGCGCTTCGCCCCGCGTTCGACGATGTAGATGCCGGCCGCGTCATAGTGAATCAGCGAGCCGAGCGTATCCATGACAAGATTCAAGACCTCGTCCACATCGAGCGAGCGGCTGATCTTTTTCGTGATGTCGAGCAGCAGACGCAGTTTCGCCTCGGTGGTCAACTGCGCCACCGGCTCACGCGCCACGACTTCATTAAGTGGTTTCATTATAGCGATCCGGACGTGGGATTATAGAGGAAAAACTGTCAGTTGTCCGTAGTTAGTTGTCCGTTGTGCTAGTCCCGTAGGCTGTACGCTAAAGAGGAAGCAGGCAACTAACGACGCCGCGAACAACTGACGATGGACAACTGACTACGGACATTTTTCAAATGCTGCTTCCGTCAACAGTTCAAGTTCGACGGCGGCGGTTGGGTGATGGCGAAAGAAGTCGTTGATGTCGGCGGCGAGCGTGATGCGTGCGAGGCTGAGGCCGCGCGTGGCAAATAGCTCTGCGTAGGCGGCGGCGGCGCGTTGACCGGCCGTGTCGGGGTCGAGCGCGCTGACGATGCGGAAGCGCGCGAGCGGCGCGAGCCATTCCGGTTTGAAGCCGCCCGCGCCGACAAGGCCGACGGCGGCGAAGCCATGCGCCAAGAGCGTGAGCGTGTCGGTGAAGCCTTCGACGAGATAGACGATGCGGCCGCTCGGCAATCCATCGAGCGCGTCCGCGTTATAGAGCGAGGGCACGCCGCCGCGCATGTTGTGCCAGCGCGGCTCGACCCCGGCGGCGGTCGTGCGCGCCTGCAAATAGATCGCGCGGCCGGCGATGCGGAACGGAAAGAGCAAGCGATGACGATAGAACGTCAGATGCTCACGCGCATTGAAGAGACCACTGCGCTGCAAGTCCGCGAGCGGGAACGCATCGAGCATACGGCGCATGATGCGGCGATAAGCGCGGCGCGGAAAGTAAGCGAGACCAGCACGTCTGATCGTGCGCACGTCTATGCCACGCCGCGCGAGATAGTTGATGCCTTCGGTTTGATCTTCGGCGCGACACGTTTGCAAAAATGTCTCGCAGATGGCAGCTACGTGGTCGCGTGCGAGCGATTCTGAATCGGGCGCAGTCTCGTCGGGCGGATCGGGTGCGGCGCGTAAGGCGAGCGAGCGTGGGCCACGTTTCGCGCTCACGCCCAACTCGCGCGCCATCTCGCGGACGGCGCGGCCGAACGCGACGTTGTGCATCAGTTGATAAAAAGTGATCGCATCGCCGCCCTCGTCGCGTGAGAAGCAATGAAAGAGGCCGCGCGTGAGATCGATGGAGAGGCTCGGATGGCCTGTGCCGCTATGATCGTGCGTCGGGATGGGACAGAGCGTTTGCAGCCGCCCACCGGCGTGATAAGCGTTGGGGCAATAGCGCAGATAAAAGGAACGGTAATCAATGACGCGCTTGATGTCGTCGCGTAAGGCGCGCAGGCTATTTTGCGACGAGTCAACCGGCATGATGTCGTCGGCCGTTGCCGCGCTTGTCGTGCCCGTCTGTGCCGGCGTCATTGCGGCGCGAGCGCGCGGCGAACTCGTTGCGCCGGGCATACTGCGCGGCGACCTCTGCCTCATGCTGCTTGCGATATTCGCTCCACAACCGCGACACCTTCATGCGGTACTCGACAAGTTCGCGGCTGACGTTGAAGCGGCGCGCGATCTCGGTTGAAGTTTGGCCCTTGTGAACGAACCGGCGCAATGCCGCGTAAGGCACGAGCGCGGCCGCGCCGACGGCGTAGGCCGCTTCCTCGTCGGCTTCGTTGTAATCGCGCGCGACCGTCTTGCCCTGCTGGTTCTGCGCGACAATGGCGAGCCGGTTCGCTTTGTGACCGAGAAAGACGTGGCAGACCTCTTCCATCAACGTCGCGTTGTTGCGCGCCGGCCCGTGCTTCGGATTGAGGATGACGACGCGCCAACCGTTCGGCAAAGGGCGCGAGCAAGTCCCGCCCGACCATGCGTCCGCCCCGACGCCGAGCAGATGCTCGCGCGTCTCTTCCGACAACCCCGCGATCTGCGCGAAGTCCACAACCAACAGCTTCGCGAAGTGCGCCAGCGCGAACGGATCGAGCGCCTCGTCGTCGCGCCGGAGACCCGCGAAATCGCGCAGGCCCATCGCCCGCACCTCATACTGTCGGCCCTTAAAACTTGGCGGCCAGCTTGTCTCTTCCACCGTTTGATTATACCCGCTCGCGTGCGCTGTGACACGCTTTATTGCCGCTTGCAGGCGGGCGACGTGCGTGCCCGTCACATGGCGTAATTTTGTTGCACTCGTTGTGTGCAGGGCGCATACGACTGTGCGTCGTGGCCGCTTCCGCGCCTTAATTTCTTGCGCGCCGTTGGTGGCATTGGCGTTGCACACGGGAGCGGCGAGAGTTCAACTAACGGGCGCGCTCTCAGCCCGGTCACAACAAAGATTTGGAGGGGTCAAACATTCATGTATCGCACGTGTCTGACATTACTGCTCGCGCTCGCCATCGTTTGCGCGCCGCTTGCCGCGCCCGCGTTTGCGCAGGAGACGACGCAGGCAACCAATAGCACGCCGCCGCAGGGACAGGCGAAGCAAGTGGCCACGCCAGCGCAGCCTCAACCATCTGCGCCCTTGGATAAGGGGGCGGAGAAGATCAAACGTGTCGTCAGCAAAATCGGCGTCGGCGAAAGACTCACCGTCTTTTTGAAGAACGGCAACGATCTGCACGGCACGGTGTCATATATTTCAGAGACCAACTTTGATGTCGCCGAAGTGGATATGCACAGATTGATCAACGTGCAGTACACGGAGGTCAAGAAAGTGCGCGAGGGCTATAGCGAGATCAACCTGCTGACGGGCAAAAGACACAGCCGCCCTAAAGGATTGGGGATCGCGGCCTTTGCGGGCATGATGTTCTTCGCCATCGGCTTGCCGCTGATTCTTGTAGGCACCGCAAAGGACTAAGCGCCTGCGTGCTGCGCCGCCGCGCGCCGCTGCAACTCTTCGGGCGCAACGTCCTCGACGTGTGTAGCGAGATACCAACTGTAGCCGAACGGGTCTTCCACGCCGCCAGTGCGGTCACCGTAAAACTGATCCGCCACGGGCCGATTCAACTTCGCGCCCGCTTTAACCGCCTGCTCGACCTGCGCGTCCACATCCGCGACGTAGATCATAAAGCTCACCGGCGAGCCACCTACCGTCTGCGGACTGCGCGCGTTCATCTCCGGATGCTCGTCGGCGAGCATCACGTGCGAGTCGCCGATCATGATCTCCGCGTGCCCGATCTTTCCGCCCGGCGCGGCCATGCGGAACAACTCCGTCGCGCCGAACGCCTCCTTATAAAACTCTATCGCGCGAGCCGCGTCATTGAAAATCAGATACGGCGTAACACTATGGTAGCCCTCTGGAATCGGTTTCACTTTGTCTGTCATCATTGTGATCTCCTTTGCATGCGACTGCGTGTAGCACTCGCAGAATCAGAACAGCCTCATGAAATCCGGTGTCGGGAGATCATCGGAGTGGATATTGGTGCGCGCCTCTGTCACTAGGTTTATTTCGTGGCGGTCTCGTCGCTAACCTTCTCCTGTACCCACAGATTCAGGAGCGTTTCTGGTGAGATGCCGCGCCGCTCGGCGATTGAGCGGAGCTTGGTTGCGAGGGCCATCTCGACCGGGTAATACGTCGTCTCAGCTTGCGCGTCCACTTCAAACACGGCGGGTGCAGTCTCGGCCCAATGCTCGCTCAGATCATTCGTATCCCAAAACTGGCCGATCTCCGCGTAAGACTGCGCCTTCGAGATAGCGCTTCTATTTTTTGCCATAACGCCTCCGCTCTGCCCCGCTCATATCACGCGCCGACAGGATTAACGCGCGCTTGTTCTGCTTGTAAACGAAAAAGCTGATCAAGTATCTGCCCGCATCTGTCTGCCCGAGGGCGGCATAAACATTTTCGTCCGGCCGGTATCCCTTTTCAACAAAGCGGAAGCGCGGCCGATTGCTGAAAGCCTCTATAACCTCACCCTGACTGACGCCATGCTTCCGTGCTAACTTCTGCACGATGTCCGCCAGCCAGATGAAGCCTGTAATCTTCAAGCTTTACGCTCCGCTTAGCCAGTCACCCGCATTGCTCGCCATCTAACACCACAAATATCTCATCGCGGCCAACCGTTGCACCGTCCGCGCCTTCCTCAATCGCCTGTGCCAATGGAATGTCCTCTGCGCCGTCTTCATCCGGCATGCGCAACTCTCCATCCAAGATTTCCGCCTTGCCGTTCTCCGGCACGCGGTACAGGTCTGCAACCGTCGCTTCAATTTTGGTACTCATGCCAACACCTTCGGCTTAAAGCATATTTATCGTAGGGCTATGTGAACATCTCATATAAGGTAACGTCTTATCGAATGTTCTTGCGTATATCGCGTCCTGTTAGTGACCGGATTACGCTAGTTCCAGTAAATTGAGCAATGCAGTATGCTTGCCAAAGCTCTCTTGGAGTTTTGTCAGTTCCTCTATATCGGTCGTTG
>JANMAD010000497.1:0-3916 GCA_031359515.1 Acidobacteriota bacterium
GCAACTCTGCGCGCCTGCGCGAGCTTTACGACGTGGCGGTCGCGAAGACCGCGCGCATCGAGACGTTGCTAGGCGCGGGCCCGCCGCCGCAGACAGACGAGCGCAGGACGCAACAGACTGAACCGCAGCACGATCACACGCGCGTATGTTAGGTAACATCGAACTGGACACGGGCCGAGTTCGAGCGCGCGGTCGAGCAGGGTAAGGAGCACATCGCGGCGGGCGACTGTTATCAAGTGGTGTTATCGCAACGTCTGATGGTGACGGTGAGCGCAGCGCCGCTCGCAATTTATCGGGCGCTACGCGCGACGAACCCTTCACCTTATATGTTCTTCCTGCGGCTCGGCGCGGAGACGATTATCGGCGCGTCGCCGGAGATGCTGGTGCGTTGCCGGGGCGCGGAACTAGAGTATCGGCCCATCGCGGGCACGCGCCCGCGCGGTATGGATGACACGGAAGACGCGCGGCTCGGCGCGGAACTACGCGCTGATGAGAAGGAGGTCGCGGAACATCTCATGCTTGTCGATCTGGGGCGCAACGATCTGGGGCGCGTCGCCCAATATGGCTCGGTTGCGGTGCAGGAGTTGATGTCAGTCGAGCGTTACTCGCACGTGCAGCATCTGGTGACAGGCTTGCGTGCGCGTCTGCGCGCCGGGGCGGATCGCTTCGATGCGTTGGCGGCGTGCTTCCCGGCGGGCACAGTCACGGGCGCGCCGAAAGTTCGCGCGATGCAGATCATCCGCGCGCTCGAACCAGACAAGCGCGGCATCTACGCCGGCTCAATCCTCTATCTCGACTACGCCGGCAATCTCGATTCGTGCATCGCCATTCGCACGATGGTGCTGCGCGACGGGCGCGCAGAAGTGCAGGCAGGCGCAGGCATAGTGGCCGATTCCATCCCTGCGCGCGAGTATGAAGAGACCATGAACAAGGCCGGCGCGTTACTCCGCGCGCTCGAACTGGCTGAGCGCGGACTGTGATGCAACAGTTTTGAGTTTTCAGTTTTCAGGGGAAACGATTTGCTGAAAACTGAAAACTCAAAACTGTTAACTGCTTTTGCCATGCTATTCATCATAGATAATTACGACTCGTTCACTTATAACCTCGTGCAATATCTGGGCGAGTTGGGCGCGGAGATGTGTGTGCGCCGGAACGATGAGGTGACGGTCGCGGACATTGAGGCGGCGCGGCCTGATAAGATTTTGCTCTCGCCGGGGCCGGGCACGCCCGATGATGCCGGCGTCACGCTGGCGGCCATCGCGCGCTTCGCGGGGCGCGTGCCGATGCTCGGCGTGTGTCTGGGGCATCAGGCTATCGGGCAAGCGTTCGGCGGACGGGTGGCGCGTGCGCCCGCGCCGGTGCATGGTAAACCCGTCGAGATCGAGCATGACGGGCGCACGATCTTTCGCGGCCTGCCACAACTCTTTCAAGCCGGTCGCTATCACTCGCTCATCGTCGAGCGGGCGTCGTTGCCGGCCGCGCTCGAAATCTCTGCCGAGACGCACGATGGTCTCATCATGGCGTTGCGCCATCGCACTTTGCCGATTGAAGGCGTGCAGTTTCATCCGGAATCGATCTTGACGCCCGACGGAAAAAAGTTGCTCGCAAATTTTCTCAACGCCGATGCCGCCTGATAACCCCACGTGGTTGTTGCCGACACCTGCGCGCCGCGACGAGCCGCAGGCGGGCGCGGGGTTGCGTACGCTGCTCCTGCGCCTGATGCGCGGCGAGCATCTGACGCGCGCCGAAAGCACGACGCTGCTCGATGCCCTGCTCGACGGCACGGCAACAGACGCGCAGATCGCGGCTGCGCTGGTCGCGCTCGCAATCAAAGGCGAGACGGTCGAAGAGCTAGCCGGGATGGCATCGGCAATGCGCGCCCGCGCGGTGCGCCTGCACACTCAGCATGCGCGTTTCATTGACACGGCCGGCACAGGCTCAAGCGCGGCCAAGACATTTAACGTTTCGACCGCCGCCGCATTCGTGATCGCAGGCGCAGGATTGCCTGTCGCCAAACACGGCAGTCGCGCTGCCACTAGCAAATCAGGCAGCGCGGACGTGCTGACCGCGCTCGGTGTGAATGTGTCGGTCGCACCGGAAATATCCGCGCGCTGTCTGAATGAGATCGGCATCTGTTTTATGTTCGCGCCGCTCTATCACGGTGCGACGGCGCGTGTCGCGGGCGTGCGGCGTGAGTTGGGCGTGCATACGACGTTTAATCTGCTCGGCCCGTTGACTAATCCGGCGGGCGCGCCGTGCCAGCTCATCGGCGTCTGGCATCCGGCGCTCGTCGAGCCGATGGCGCGCACGCTCGCCGCGCTTGGCACAGAGCGCGCTTGGGTCGTGCATGGGCACGATGGATTGGATGAAGTGACGATCAGCGATAGCACTATCGTGGCCGAAGCGCAGGGCGGGGAAGTGCGCACGTTTGCAGTCGCGCCGGCAGATTTCGAGTTGCCCCGCGCCCCGCTCGCGGACTTGCGCGGCGGCGACGCGGCACAGAACGCGCGCATCATTCGCGACGTGTTAACCGGCACACGCCGCGATGCCGCCCGCACACTCGTGCTCGCGAACGCGGCCGCCGCGCTCTACGTCGGCGGCGCGGCTGACTCGCTGCCATCCGCGACTCAACTTGCCGCACAGAGCATTGACAGCGGAGCAGCAGACGAGAAGTTGAAGCGACTGATCCAAGCGACGAATATACCGGTCGGCAAATGAATTAAACCGCATAGTGCCGGGAGCGCGGGCATCCTGCCCGCCAACGAGCCGATAGGCGAGTAAGAATGTTCGCGCTCTTAGCGCTCATAGCGGGCAAGATGCCCGCGCTTTCGGCTGTATGCATGTGATTTGACTTGCGTAGAGGCAACTAACCCGTGACTGAAGTTAAAGATTTTCTCAGCACAATTATCGAGACTAAGCGGCAACGTCTCGCACAGGCGCAGTCCGTGTGCTCATTGGCAGAAATGCGTGCAGCCGCAAGCGAAACGCGCCGCCCTGCCACGGCACATGTCCTGCACACTGCATTGGCACGCACCGGACAACTCAACATCATCGCCGAGATCAAACGAGCCTCGCCGTCGAAAGGCGAGCTGCGCGCAGAGATTGAGCCGGCGGTGGTGGCGCAAGCGTATGCGGCGGGCGGCGCGGCGGCCATCTCTGTGTTGACGGAAGAGGATTACTTTCGCGGCTCGCTCGCAGACCTGCGTGCAGTCCGCGCGGCCGTCGCGTTGCCGTTGTTGCGCAAGGAGTTCATTTTCGATGAATGGCAAATTTACGAAGCGGCGGCGGCAGGCGCGGATGCGTTGCTGTTGATCGTCGCGGCCTTGGATGATGACAAACTCGCGTACTTGCGCCGACTGACCGAAGACGAGTTGGGATTAGACGCGCTCGTCGAAGTCCACACACTCGCCGAGTTGCGCCGTGCCGAAGCGTGCGGTGCGCGGTTGATCGGCATAAACAATCGCAACTTGCACACGTTCGCGGTCAGCCTTGAAACTTCCGTCGAACTGATCGCAGCGCGGCACACGAACGCGCTCTTTGTCAGCGAAAGCGGTTTGCGCACCAATGCTGACCTGCGGGGGCTGGCTGCGCTTGGCTACAACGCTTTTCTGATCGGCGAGACGCTGATGCGCGCCGACGATGCGAGCGCTGCGTTGCGCGGCTTGCGCGGTCAGGTAGAGATTTGAAATGTTGCGTTGGAGATTTGCGAGTAGGCGGTCAAACTCGATGTTGTTGCTATCAGCCAACGGAAGAACGAGCGCACGCTCATGGTGTTAGTTAAAGTCTGCGGCATTACGAATCTTGAAGATGCGGCGGCGGCGGTCGCGGCCGGCGCAGGTGCGCTCGGTTTCAACTTCTATGCGCGTAGCCCGCGTTACATCGCGCCGCACGTTGCGCGCAAAATCATCGCGGCGTT
>JANMAD010000151.1:0-6445 GCA_031359515.1 Acidobacteriota bacterium
CCCGCGCGCCGCGCCCGACGAGCATGTCATAACCATCAGACGAGCGATAATGCCGCGCCACCTTCGCTTGTTCTGTCGCCTTGCCCGCTTCTTTAACCTTGCCCCGCGCGCGGCCCTGTACATTGTGTGCGCCGCGTAGCGTCGGCCTTTGCCGGCCCCGGCGTTTGTCTGACTGTGTTGCGAAAGCTTCAAGCGCGTCTGCGTCACGTGTGGCAATGATCGCTTCGAGTTCGGCGCGGCGTGTGCCGAGAGCGGAAAGTTCAGTGCGCAACGCGGCGAGCCGTGCGTCGATCTCCTGCGCCGCGCGTTTGGCTTTGGTGTAGCGTGCGAAGCTGCGCGCGGCCTCAGCTTGCAGCGTGGCGTACTCATCGATCTCCAACTCGATGATGGGCGCACCCTCCGCGTAATAGTCCGTCAAACGCACGTGTCCGCCCGCGCGCACGGCCGTGCCGATATTGGCGAGCAGTAGATCGCCGATGCGTTTATGCTCGGCCGCGTCGCCGTGCGCGGCCAAGTCGCGCGCGAGATTGCGCGCCAACTTTTCGCGCCGCGCGATCTCTTGTCGCAGCTGTGCGGTTAATGCGCCCGCGCGGGCGGCGAAGACACGCTCGGCATCGCGTTGCAGGTAAAAAGCGTCTGCTGCTTCAGACAGCGTGGCGTATGCGTCTTGCGCGAAAAGCGGCGCGGCAGCATGCGCGCCTGTCTGTGCAACGTGCGGCGGCGGCGGTTGATACCTTGCGCCAATCTCTTGTCCCGCGCCGTGCGGCGGGCGCAACGCGGCGACGACGCGCTCCGCTTCATCGAGCAGGAACAAGTTCGCGGCGCGCCCCGTCAGTTGTGCGATCAGCGTTAACTTATGCTCTGCGCCGAGCAGATCGCGCGCGGCGAAGTTGCAGCGCACGACGCGTTCATCTTCGTCTTTGGTCAGCGAGAGCAACGTCGCACCGGCAAACTGTTTGCGCAGCATGAGCAGAAAAGGATCGGGCGCGAGCGCCTGTCGTTCTAGCTCGCGCACCGTGCGCCGCACCAGATGTATGCGCGCTTCATTCGGCGCGGCGGCGATAAGCAGATAACGCGCGTCGCGCAGGCGGAAGTCCAACACCAGCGTCGCACGCGCCACCAGCCACACTTTGCCCAGCGTGCGCCCCAGCAGCAGAGGCGCGCTCTCGTGGACAATGGCAGCGATGAGTTGATCGTGCATGAATGGCTTGTCCGTTGTGCTTGGTCAGTTGTCCGTTGCGTTAGTCATGTGCGCGTGTGATTCAGGATAGCTTGCACAACGGACAACGGACAACGGACTACGGGCAAGCCAACGAAAAAGCCCCGCGTTAGCAGTGCGCCACGCGGGGCCGTTGATGTATAAGCGCGGGTCTGTTTACGCGCGTACGGCGACGGTGCCGGAGAGATGATCTTGGAGCGCGCGGCCCTTCGGGTCAAAGAGGGCGGGGAGCAAGCCGAGTCCGCCCGTGGCGAGTGCGAGCATGAAGCCGACGGCGCGGCGGATACACTGGCCCGTCGTCGGCGCACGGCCTGTGGCAGCGTCAACCGTGCGCAGCGCAACGAGCGACATGCCCCATGTCCGGCCTGCAAGCGCCGTCGAGGCCATCAGATAAAGGAACAGCAGCACGATGACGATGCCACTGAGCGCGCCGGCCACGCGCGGGTCAGTCCAGTTGCCGTTGGTCAACTCGATAATGGCCGCGAACGGTGTCGCGGCAAAAGCGACGACCAGCAGGTCTATGATGCCGCCCGCAATACGCTTCCCCACAGGCGCAAAATCGTCTGCCTCCGGCGTGGCCGCTGCTGCGGGCACGGTCTCCGCCACGGCTTCGCGCCGCGCCAGATACGCGTCGTCGAGCACGAGGGGAATATGCCGCCGCGCCTTCACCCGTGCGTCGATCTCTGCCTCTGCCAAAGCGTCTGGCGCTGATGGCTGTGCCGGCACGACGACGAGGTTCACGGCGCGGGGCGCTTCAACCTGCGCCTCTGTCTGAAGCGGCGCACTCGCTTGCTCGCTTAGCGTTTGCTCGCTCTCTTGCGGCAGCGCAGCGGATGTCGCCTGTCCAACTTCTAAAACCGGCACAACCGTCTGTGCCTCCTCAACCGCGACTTGATAGTCTTCGCGTGCGACGCGCGCGACAGCGGTTGCGCCACGCCCGCGCCCGGACATGCGCGGCTGCGACGCGGGCGGTTGGCGTGCGCGCTCAAGTCGTTTGAGCGCGGCGACGACGAGCGGGTTGACCTCGGCGGCGGGTGCAGGCGGCACGAGTCCGAGCGCCTGTGCGGGTGTGTCAGTGGCGGCCGATGCAGTCATGTCCGGCACAGTCATGTCCGGCGCGTCCGCAGGGGGTAAGGTGGCTGCTGCTTGCGCTTCTAGTTCAGCCTCGCGGGCCGCCTCCTGCGCTTTGCGCTGCTGAATCTCGCGCACACGCTCGCCCAGGTCTTTGCGCCATTGCGGTTTCGGCGCGCGGCCCGGCAACGGAAATTCAAGCAGGGTCGAAGCGGCTGGCGCAGGTGCTTCTGGGGCGGCGTTGACGTTCATCTGCTCCTGACGTGCTGAAGGGGTCATAGTGATTCTTCGGTAAGTCCGGGCCGCCGCGTCCGCGCGGGCGGGTGTGTGGCAAAGAGGGCACGCGGCCAGCGAACTAGCATAAACGGCACGGCACGCGGCACACAGCATACGAGTCACAAGCCTACCTCTTGCTCGCTCGAAAAATGCAATTTGGGGATGGGCGGGCGCTGCCGTTAAACCCAAGCCCTTAGCGGAGTCGCGGCGGATGCTATCAGAGATTACTTTAAGTCGTCAACCAGAAAATATACCAGCTAATGTATTTGCCGTTGAGGAAGCTACAAGATAAAGGCGGAAGTGTGGGTGAGATGTTCAGATTGGTTGGCGGCCCGCGAAGCCTGCTTCGACCTCATGCCACCATTCGATTTGGTCGCCTTCACCGGCTTGCCAGCAGAGCAGCACGACGCGCCCATCGCGCAGAGAGGGAAAATCAATCAACCCGCGCGCGAAGTCTTTCACCTGCACGCCCAGCGTCTCTAACTCGCCCGCGCACTCGGCGAGCCGCAACAGTGCCTGGGCGTAACGTGTGCCGCCCGGCATCGCGCCGCCGCCCGCGCTCGCGCCTTCGGCCGCATGCTCGGCCGCCGCCTTGTGCGTCCGCACAAACGCGTGCGCCCGCGTCACCTCCGTCACGATGCGCCGCACCGCCGGCAACAGGGCATTCGCTTCTTCCAGACTGAAGAGTTTCATAAAAGCAGAGGTTAGAGGTTAGAGGTTAGAGGTTAGTGAGAACAGTTCTTGACTGATCTCTAACCTCTGACCTTTGACCTCTTCTACTCAGTGGTCGTCGGTGACGCGGACGAAGTCCGACTGCGGATTGTAAGCTTCGATGCCCTCGTCGCCTTGATCGTCCGGCAACTGTCCGCCTGCTGCGCTGTGGTTCTGCGCGCGTTGATTGTTGTTGCCCGCGTCCGTGTCATGCAGCGGCGATGGTTGATGCGACTCGTCGTGCAGATTATGCTCGTAGTAACGCGGGCCGTGTGAGTGCTCCTTGCGCACCTTCTCGGCGATCTCGCCGAGGTCTATGAAGTAGTCGGCCACGTCGATCAACTTCGGCGCGGTATTCGAGCGGAAGCCCGCGACTTCGACGCGGCAACCTTTATAAGCGACCGCGTTGACGGCGTAGACGAAATCCTCGTCGCCGGAGACTAGCACGGCCGTCTCGTAGCGCCCCGCGAGCGAGAGCATATCCACGGCGATCTCTACGTCCAGATTCGCCTTGCGCGTGCCATCGTAGAAAGTCTTCAACTCTTTCTGGATGACGCGGAAACCGTTGCGGCGCATCCAGAGCAGAAAGCCTTGTTGCCGCTCGGCGTTCGTGTCCACGCCGGTGTAGAAGAAGGCGCGCAACAGCCGCCCGTCGCCCAACAGGACGCGCAGCAGTTTGTTGTAATCAATATCTATGTTGTGAAACCGCGCTGCGTGGAAAAGATTGTTGCCGTCAATGAAAACTGCGACTCGCCCCCTGTAGCCTAGCTGCCAGGAAATGTTATTCGTCGGATCAAAGTGCTGCATGCAGTGAAACGCTCCATTGGTAAGAAGTTGAATGTCATAACTTTAAATGCGCCCCTAGCATGCCGCCGCGAGCCGCATGCGGTCAAGCGGCGGCGCAAGGGTTCGTTCGTTGTGCGTTATTTTACGGGTGTCTGCTGCCTCGCGCCCGCGATGATGTCGCCCGTCACCGCATCAACGTAGACGAGGAACGGCGTCTCGCCGCGCCCGACCGCCAATTCCCATGCAAGATGCAACTCCAGCACGGTCGGATCGTTTGCGCGCCGGAGCGGATAGACGATCAACTCGCGGGCCTTCACTTGTTCATCGGCTGCGACGGTGTAAGAGAGCGGGCTGTTGTCGGGGCCGGGATAGCTGAAGGCGCGCCCGCGCAAGCGCGTCTCGGCGTCCTTTGCGGTCAGCTTTTGCGGCTGCGCGACGAGCAGGCGCGCGAGTCGCTCCGTGTCGGGGAGCGCGGTGCTGGCGAGCGCACTGATGCGCCCGGCTGCGTTGAAGCGAATTTCGATGAGACCGAAATCGGCGCGCAGGGGATACGCGAAAGGGTTCTGCCGGTAGCGCGCGAGCGTCGTGCCATCGGGTGCGTCTTTGATTTCGACGAGCGATAAGTCTGGGGCGGCGACGCCGAGCAGCGGCGCGGCGCTCGTCGTCATGAAACGACGCAAGGCTTCGCGCGTCGCCTCGTCTTTCGATGCGGCCGCGTTGCTGGCGATCTCGACCTTCGGCAGACGCGGCGCGACGCCCGGCGGCAACGCGCTGATCGTCGCCGTCACGGTTTGCAACGCCGGCTGCGGGGCGCTCGCCAACCCTTGTTCCTGCGCGAGCGTCTGCCACGCGGCCAGCGCCTGCGCGCGCCGTTCCGTGCTGGCGGCGATGATAACGGGATAAGCCGGCTCGTTTGCGCGCGGCCGCGCCGCTTCCGGGTCGCGGGCCGCCGCGCACGCGCCGAAAGTCAGCGCGCACAACGCGAGCGCGGCGCAACGTAGCACCCGACCGGAGATGACAAAACGCAGATAGTTCGTCAGCATAAACTTGGGTAATGATGATTGTTGGGGGCGACACGTCTATAGTGCATCAAGCCTGCCGCACAATACAACCCGCATTGCAAAGGCACACACGCAACGTATAATGATTGCCGAGATGACGGACGCGCTTTTTGACGATGAAGAGTTGCCGGACGCTGATGCGTGCGCGCCGCCGAGCGTGCGCGCCTTTGCGCCCGCAGAGATGCTCGCCTGTCCGGCGTGCGTGCGCGCCAACGCGCCCACGCGCATGAATTGTCTCTACTGCGGCGCAACGGTGCCCGTCGCCGATGGCGCGGATGATCTGCGCCTGCCTGCGCTGCGTGCGCTCGAAGCATGGGAACAGGGTTACAACGTCGTGTTGCTGCCGCGCGCCGAAGCCGCGCCGGACTTGTCGCCGGACGCGCTCGCCAATGCGGCGCGTTTATTGCGCGTTGAGCCGGCGCAGTTGCAACGGATGATCGCGGCGCGTGTGCCGCTGCCGCTCGCGCGCACGGCTGAGCGCGCAGAGAGTGCGCTCATCGAGCGTAAGCTTGCGCCGCTCAGTCTGCCCGTCGAGATCGTCACGGATGAAACGCTCGCGGTCGAGACGCAATTGCCGCAGCGTATCCGCCGTTGCGCATTCACCGAGGAAGGTCTGACGGGGTGGGCGAGCGCGGATGGGGCAGGGCAACAACTCACTTGGGCTGAAGTCGCGCTGCTCGTCGTCGGGCGGATCAATAAACGACAGATCGAAGTCGAGGCGCGCACTGGTCGCCGCGCCAAGGGCGAGGTGGTGGCCACGCGCGAGTATTCTGACGACGAGGGCGTGCTTGATCTCTACGCGCACGATCCCGCGCGCAACTGGCGCATCCGCGCAGAGAATTTCGACTACACCTGTCTCGGCGCGCAGAAGAGTTTGCTCGCCGCCGAAAATTTCACCCGCCTCATCACGCTGTTGCGCACGCGCGCCCCCGTTGCCGTCTTCGATGACGCTTATACGAGCCTGCGCCATTTATTGCACACAGCTTGGCCCGTCGCCGAGCAAACCTCTTCGGGGTTGCGTCGCAACCTACCGGGCCGCATGCACACGGAAGCCATCACGACCGTCAACAACGAGACGCAGTTCACGCGCTACGGCCGGCTGCGTCGCCACTTCGTGCTGCGCGCACGCACAGAGACATGAAACCGCACCGCAGACCCGTCTGGAAACAGCCGCCGCGCGCCGAGCATGCGGAGCGTGAACAGCCGTTTGCGCACGCGCACGACGGAGCGCATGCATCGGCGCAAGCGGGGCAATTGTATGGCGTGCTGCCGGTGCTGGAGGCTCTGCGCGCGGGCGGGCGGCGCGTCGAGCGCATCACGG
>JANMAD010000189.1:0-11916 GCA_031359515.1 Acidobacteriota bacterium
CTACGCGCCCTTTACGCCCAGTAAATCCGAACAACGCTTGCTCCCCCCGTATTACCGCGGCTGCTGGCACGGAGTTAGCCGGAGCTTACAAATGGTACCGTCATCATAGAGGGTATTATCCCCTACTTATTCTTCCCATTCTTATGAAGTTTACATTCCGAGAAACTTCATCCTTCACGCGGCGTTGCTGGGTCAGGCTTGCGCCCATTGCCCAAAATTCCCGACTGCTGCCTCCCGTAGGAGTCTGACCCGTATGTCAGTGTCAGTGTGACCGACCGCCCTCTCAGGCCGGTTACAGATCGTAGCCTTGGTAGGCCATTACCCTACCAACTAGCTAATCTGCCGCAGGCTCCTCTTTAGGCGCGAGGTCTTACGATCCCCCGCTTTAACAACTGTCACCATGTGGTGCCGCTGCATTATGCGGTATTAGCAGCCGTTTCCGGCTGTTATTCCCCACCCAAAGGTAGATTACCTACGTGTTACTCACCCGTGCGCCACTCCGCTGTCCACCCGAAAGCGAACAGCAGCGTTCGACTTGCATGTCTGAGGCACGCCGCCAGCGTTGATTCTGAGCCAGGATCAAACTCTCGTTAGAATTTGTTCACCGGAACATTATCGTACTGGTTAAAGTATCCGATAATGACTCTTTTCGAGTTTTAGCCGCGGGCTTTATCGCCCGACGGTTGCTCTCAAAGGTCTTTTCTTGGACACGCTCTATCTAGTTTTCAAAGATCGCGTTCATTGAATCCAGACTTAGTTGTGCGTGGATTCAAACCGGTTGCCTATAGGCGACAATTTGTCACTTCAAGCAAAACGCAACCTTAAAGGATTGCTTCCGACTTGTCAAGCACACTTGGCTTATCGCCCCGCCCGATTGCCATTACTCAAAACCCTCGTATTATTGCGGATAAAACGACCGCTCCCTTTGCTAAACATCTCTGAAAGAGAAGCGGTTCGGCTAACGCAATCGGTTTTAGCTTGGATGTCAATCCGCCGTGTTTCAGGCGAATGGGCATTATAGGGATTCTCGAGAATTTGTCAACACCGCAGGCGAAAAAATCTTTCAGGAGTGAAACGACGAACTGCCGGGCTAAACCAAAGGGACAAGCAATTCTGACTATCTGCTACTTTTTCCGCCCTACTCGTGCCGCTACGCTTTGCGGCTCCACGCGCAGAATCCCTCTATCATCTCTATAAACTCTGTATTTTAATTCCTTCATCTGCCCGCCCTCATCGGCTTGTATGGTGAAGAACCTATCCTCGCCAGTGCTACTCACTCTGAGTGGCAGACGCCCGTTCAGGTCTGGACTACGGTAGGCCGTGTAATGCTCTTGCCTGCTCTTATCATAGCCCAGCACATAAATGCGATCAAAATCAGGCTCGTCCGGCTTCGGGTCATCCGTGCTGGTCTTTTCAAGTATTACCCAACTGCCCGGCTGCGCCTCGCGGCCTGCGTTCTTATCTTTTGTGGCGGAAGCATCTCCGGCACTGTTCTCATCCAGTCTGCGCCACGCAACAAATTCGCGGCCCGTACGGTAGAAAATAATATCGCTTGGTACAGTCAGCTCCACCTGTTTGCCATATACCCAGCCGGCCGGTGCGGGCGAAATCGAATGGTCAAGGCGCACTTTATACCAAAGCTCACTCGTCTCCTCCGGTATTTTTGGCGCTTCACTTTCAGCCCTCCTTCGGGCTGTGCCTTGTTGTGCCGCTCCCGCTTTCGGCGCGTCGTCAATCGCCGCCGTCTCTAATGATTTAGGCTTCGGCACGCGCTTCCAACCAACGATATCAAAGACTGAGCCGCTTTCCAGTTTGAGCAGAATGTTATCGTTACTGCTGCGCTCGGGTGATGAGCGCAGATTGGTGCTGGCGCGAATCTGTCCCGCCGCTTGCGCGGGCGAGTCCATGTTTTCCTCTGCCAGTTTGCGCGAACGTTCCAATAACTCTTGCGGCATCACGTTGCGCCCCTCGATCCAACCCTCCGTGCGTTCTGCGTCATGCGCACGCACACGCAACCAACGCTCACCGTTCTCCGCCGCCGCCGTATCTAAAATATCGACAACATCCCCGCGCAGAACTTCAGTCAAATCTGCGGCTACCACCGCAATCGAGCTACGCACTTGCGCCCGCCGCGCAATGATGACGCCCGTGGTCTCCTTACCGGCAATCGTGTTGCAAGCACTCACGCCAAGCGCGCCAATCAGCAGCAAGAGTAATTTGCTGCGGGGGAACAAGTGACGATGCAACTGCATACCCTGCGAGCCGCGGACAAAGGGAGATGAATGACGGTGCGTGCTAGAGGTCGTGGACATGTAGGCTGGGTTTGGGTCTAAATGTAAATCGTCTTTGATGTATTACGTTCGAGCTACGGGCGCGACTGCTTGTGCCCCACGATAGCGGCCGTATTGTAACCGATCTGCTTTAATAAATCGCGTTGCGCGCGACTGAGTTGCGCCGCAATGAGGATGCGCGTGCGTGCCCCCTCAGTTGCGATCTCTAAACCATAAGGACGGAGTGCGCCCGCCAGATCAATCTCGCCGCCATGTTTGATATAGCGCTCGGTTAGCGCCGGCCCGCCTGCGATGCTATCCATAATCTCCAGCACGATGACGTTACCGTCATGCCCTGCGCCGGCAGTCCGTTGCGATTGAAAAAGCACGCGATATACGTCATCGAGCGTACGCTTGCCGCCGGTCTGCTGACGCACGCCGAGATCGTAGAGGTACGCGGCCAGCAGTCCTCTATGATAGACAGCGGCGGTGGGATCGCTCCAGCGTCGCCGCGCCGCGTCGAGTAATGATAAGCCTGCGCTCGCTTGGGCGTTCTTCGTCTGATCAAACGTACGCGCGAGGGTGTCCAGATAGTTTTGAAATTGTAAGTAGCCCAGCCGGACGCCTGCGCGCACGGATTGATACAATGTGAATCCTTCAAAGAACCAATCGTAATCACCTGCGAGCGCCAAACCATTCGGCACCCACAGGTGAAACAACTCATGTACAAGCGGCATAGACAACTGCGCAAGCGCGGCGTTTTTTCCGGCCGTGCGTCCTGTCAGCATCAGCACCGTGCCGCCGCGCGTCTCCGCGCTCCAGACGTGCGCCGGCACTGCGCGCGGAAACGGAGCGATAATCACTAGCGCGCGGCGGCGCGGCACGGTGTCGGTCGTTCGTTCATGCTCTTGCAAAATCTCCTGCACAATGTGCGCCGCGTCTTGATTATTAAATGACCATTCGCCCACCGAGGCCAGCGTAAAAGTTAATGCGCCGGCACGTCCTTGCTCGCGACGCAGAGCGAGCCCGACAAGTAGCATGCTCGACTCAGCCTGCGCGATGTCGTAAACCCCATCCGCGTCTCGCTCTTCCAATGTGAGACTTGCCCATTCGGCCGGGAGGGTCAGGCGCAATTTCGCGTTCGTGATTGGCAGCGGCAGCAAGTCGCCGGGCATCAAAATTCCGCGTTCCTCGTTCAACCACGAAACGTGCGCGGCGTCTGCGTCGGCTGCGGGCGGATCGAGTTTCACTTCATAGCGGAAACTGCGCGCCGGTCGGGCCGCTTCGTACTCGCCCGGCGCAAGTTGGCGCACCGCGACTGTTGCGCCCTGTGCGTCGGCCAGAGACAGGCCCTCGACCCGTGCGCCGAGTCCGAGCAGCCCGGCATACGTGGTGCGAAACGACCAACTCGTCGTGGATAAAGCGCGCGTCCCTTCGACGCTGAGACGCGGAGGCGAGAGCGAAATAATGCGCAGATGCGCTTCAGTGCTTTGCGCTCGTGCAGCAATGGTAGAAAGCAGGCATAGCAACACACAACTGGCCCATAGCGCGTTACGGCCAAGCATCCTTGTGCGGCAACTGTGCAGCGACGCAATGCGAGCGGGCCACAGGTTCATGTTAGTCATGCGCGGCGATGTAGGTTTGTTGCTGTGCAGTTGTTTAGCAGCGACCACGCGCGAACGTTACTTTGACAGGGTTGTGGGCAAGCGTCTATAGTTTTCGTTATCGTATTGTCTTCAGACTTTAACATAATGCGTCAGCGGACGACCAGATTGATCGAGGCGACCCTGTGCCCACGCGCGAACCGTTTCCGGCGTAGCGTGGCCGTCATCCTCTTGCTGCTCGTGACCTATAACGTCACGGCAGAATTGGTGCATCGCCACGGACAGCTATTGCTGCCGAACGTTGTGCCCGGCGCGGCTGTTAGTCAATCTCAAACGTCTGACCCGAGCGCACGACTTACTTCAGCCGGCAGCATCTGCCTGCTCTGTCAGTTTCAACAGCAGCTTGCGCTTGGCCTCATACACGCGCCGCGCTTTGCATATCGCCCTCTGGTATTGACCATGACGGCCGGCGCGTTTTCGAGCCGTTATCTCTCTGCTCCGAGTTCTCCGCCGCGCGGGCGCGGCCCGCCTCTCGCTTCTCTCGTATAAATCGTTATGACCCCATGCCTGCATGCGTTAGTTCATGCGGGCTGCGCCGGTCAAGGCGCGTACGCGCAACGTTGCACAATGCTGCGCCCGCTGCCCGGCGTCAACCGGAGTCCTTCACATTCGTTGACGGCATGTCAGAGATTTCCGGCATGATCAGGAGAAGCATTATGAGATTCATATCAAGTCTTTTGCTGTTGCTCGCCTTGTGCGCCGCGGCCTTCGCGCAGTCGCACATCGGCACAATTCAGGGCACGGTGCATGATCCGAACGGCGCGCTCGTGCCCAACGCCGCAGTCACCATTACCGAGACCACCACGGGCTACAAGCAGACGACGCAGACGGACGCGCAGGGCGAGTTCAAACTCGTCAACGTGCCCTTTCACATTTATATGCTGCACGCGGAAGCGGCGGGCTTTCAGGCGACCGATAAATCAGTCGACTTGGAAACGGCTTTGCCGACGGCTGTCGAGCTAACGCTCGCCGTCGGCGCGACTAACGAGACTGTCACCGTCACGGCCGAGAATCAAGTGGTCGAGGTCGATAAGACATCATCCGACACCGGCATCTCGCAGACGTTGCTCGAACGGCCCATCGGCGCAGTGCCTTCGCGCGGCATCGAAGCTATCGTCGCGTCCGCGCCCGGCTTCGCGTCGGACGATAACGGGCGGCTGCACCCGCGCGGCTCCGAGTCGCAAGTGCAGTACGTCGTGGACGGCGTGCCGATCACGGATAACTTGTCCGCGATCTTCTCGACCAGTCTCGACGCGCGCACGTTGCGCACGGTCGAAGTTTTGACCGGCGGCATCTCCGCCGAGTTCGGCGACAAACTCGCGGGCGTCGTCAACGTCAACACACGCTCCGGCTTGGAGATGCCGACGCAGGGCGGCATCAGTTTATCCGGCGGCAGTTTCTCGACCGGCGAGATCGGCGCGGATTTCTCGACGCACACGAAGAAGTTCGGTTTCCTGACGAGTCTCTCGTCAACCACCTCGCAGCGTTTCCTTGATCCGCCCACCATTGATAACTTCCACAACTTCGGGCGCACAGGCAAAGGCTTTTTCCGGCTCGATTATCAACTCGATCAGAACAACTCTCTGCGCGGCACGTTCCTCTTCGGTGGCTCGAACTTCCAAGTGCCCAACCGCCTCGAACAAGAACTGGCCGGGCAAGACGAGAAGCAGCGTCTGCGCGACAACTCCGAGTTCATCACCTTCGAGCACATCTTCTCGTCGCATGCGCTGGGCCAGTTCTCTTTCTCTCATCGCGGCAGCACTGCGCGGCTAACGAGCAACCCGCTCGCCACGCCCGTCGTCGCATTTCAGGAACGTTCGCTCGACAACACGGGCGGCATCGCGGCCATTTCGCTGACAGAGGGCATACACAACATCAAGTTCGGCGGCCAAGTCACCTTCACGCCCGTAGACGAGAATTTCACTTTCTACCCCACGCGCCGCTTCGATGATTTCATCGACGCCAACGGCAACGCCGTCCCCAACCCGATCAACAGCCTAACGGTCGCTAACCCGTTCCGCTTCGCCGGCCACAAGTCGGGGCGCATGCTCAGCGCTTACGCGCAGGATCGCTTCTCGCCGTTTCAACACTTCACCATCGACATGGGGCTGCGCTATGACAATTACCGCCTCGTCATTCACGACCACGCCTTCAGCCCGCGCATTGGCGTTGCCTATTTCATCCCGCGCACGCAGACCACTTTGCGCGCCTCTTACAATCGTTTCTTCCAGACCCCGCCGGCGGAAAACCTGCTGCTCGCCAGCTCAACAGAAGCTGCGGCACTCTCGCCGCTCACAGTTTTGCGCGGGCAGACAGGCGTGCGCCCGATCTTGCCCGATAAGGAGCACTCCTTCGAGTTGGGCGCGCAACAGGCGCTCTCGCGCTATCTACGCGCGAATCTCGCCATCTATCAGAAGCGCATACGCAACTTCGCCGACAAGGATCAATTCTTCGACACGGGCGTGATCTTCCCGATCAGCGTCTCGGCGGGTCGCGTCACCGGCGAAGAATTGCGCCTTGAGACAATTGACCTCCACGGCTTCCGCGCCTCCGCCTCTTACGCGAACTCGCACGTTTACGGCGTGACGCCGATCAACGGCGGACTCTTCCTCGGCGAAGCGGTCGGGACATTGGACAACCCCGGCCAGAGGTTCGACGCGGATCACGATCAGCGCAACTCGGTGCAGTTCCAACTGGCTTACAACCACCGCAGCGGACTCTACGCCAACTTCGCCGGGCGCTACGGCTCAGGCTACCCGACAGACGTTGAGCCGGGCACGACGCGCGCCGACTTTATCGCCAACGGCTTCGACCCGCGCCTCTTCGACGAGATCGATTTTCAACATAGGCGCACACGCCCACACACCGTCTTCGACTTCTCCGTCGGTGCAGACCTATTGCAAAAAGAACGCACCTCGCTAAACCTGCAATTCGACGTGCAGAACTTGACCAACGCGCTCTTCCTCTACAACTTCGAGTCGGTCTTTAGCGGCACGCACGTCGGCAACCCACGCCTGATCAGCGGCCGGCTGGCACTCCGGTTCAAATAACAACACGACAAAAGTCCGACCGGCGACGCACAGCAGTTCACACAACTGCTCGTCGCCGGTCAGTTTTTTTGAACCAACATTATCCGGCACACGTCTATCCGTTCGACACGCACCAACGACCGCTTATCCCCGAATCGTTGACAGCTATCATTGCGCGCCGATAGAATGCCGCTCACGCGTTCGGGGTTGTCGGTGGCCGTCGTCAGTCTGAGGAACTTACCGTGAGTCTCGTCAAGATCATCATCATCACTATCGCCGTCATCCTGAGCATTCTGTTCTTCGGGCGGTTCTTGTTTTAATCCGCGCCCGATTGTGACCAACCTCTGCATGAGCGCGCCCCGCACGCGCCCGGCACGCGCCCGTCGCTGCTTCCAACTCATTTGTGGCTGCGTAATACTCAGCCTCGCGCTCTGCCCACGCGCGCCTGCGCAAACAACCGACCCCATTGACAGAGACGAACGGATCAACGTCCGCACGGACTTCGTCACCGTGCCTTTCATCGTGACTGACGCACACGGCGCACGTGTGCCCGGTCTCGCGCAGACAGACTTCGCGGCGCGGATTGACGGTCAACCCATCTCCATCAGCTACTTCGCACCGGGCACTGCGCACGTCGCGCTGCTGTTCGCGCTCGACGCATCCGGCAGCATCGCCGCCAACATCGCGCGTCAACGCGAAACCGCGCTCGCGCTCTTCGCGCGCTTCGGCCACAACTCAAGCGTGGGCGTGCTCACGTTCGCCGAACAACCGCGCATGACGCTGCCCTTCACCACTGACCTTGCACAAACGCGCGCCGCCTTCCAGATCAACGCACAACCCGACCAGCACACAGCAATCTTCGATGCCGCGCTCGCCGCCGTGCGTGCCTTCGACGCCGGTAAGTTATCCGGCACAGACCGCCGCATCGTCGTACTCATCAGCGATGGCCTCGATACGGCCAGCGCCACGCGCCCGGCGACAGTGATTGATGAAGCGAACGCACGCGGCGTCACCTTCTACGTGCTTCACCTGCCGCTCTACACGCCTGCCGACGGCAAGCTCGTCGTGCGTCATCCGGCGCGCGGCTTTCGTGAGTTAGGCGAACGAACCGGCGGCAAATATTTTCTCGTCGGCGACGCTCGCACCGCGCTCGATCCGCACGCCGCTACGGTTGATCTAGCACCCATCTTTCATGCTATCGCGGCCGACCTACAGAGCCAGTACGTGTTGGGCTTGTATCCGCCCATGGACGCACGCGCCGGTTACCATCGCGTCGAGGTCATGCTTAATCAAATGGCCGGGCGCAAGCTGCGTGTGCGGCAACTGCGCGCAGGCTACACGGGTAGTACACAGTGAACCGGCCAGCGTGCGTCACCAGAACGGCCTTTGCGCTCATAACGCTTGACGATTTACGATTCACCACATTATGACCCAAGAGAATGATGAAGGTTTGCGCCGGATTCGGCGCGCGTTGTTGAGCGTCTCGGACAAGACTGGCTTGATCGAATTCGCACAGACGCTACGCCGTTTTGACGTTGAGCTATTGAGCACTGGCGGGACTGCGCGAGCCTTGCGCGAAGCCGGTCTCGACGTGCGCGACGTGGCGGACGTGACCGGCTTCCCCGAAATGCTCGACGGGCGCGTGAAGACGCTGCATCCGCGCATCCACGGCGGCTTGCTCGCCGTCCGCGACAACGACGCGCACATGGCCGCGCTCAGCGAACATGAGATCGAGCCGATTGATCTCGTCGTCATCAACCTCTACCCCTTCGAGCAAACCATCGCGTGCGCAGGCGTCACACTTGCAGAAGCCATCGAACAGATTGACATCGGCGGCCCCGCAATGATTCGTTCGGCGGCCAAAAACTGGGCCGGCGTCGCCATCCTCACTTCGCCCGCGATGTACGAAGAGACTCTGCGCGAAATGACACACAATGACGGCGCGCTCACTCTTGCCACGCGCGCACGCCTCGCTCGCTACGCCTTTATGCGGACGGCACTCTACGACACCAAAGTCTTCTCGTATCTCGGCAGGCAATTGCCGGGGGGAGAGCCTACCGCGCAGAATCTTCGCCCTGATCCTTCGGCTATCGTCGGGGCGATGGAGGCTTTTGCGAGCCTCACCCAAGAGTTCATCAATCTCATCCCCTCCAAAACCGGCGAAGCCACAACCGACCGAGCCAGCGAGTTTCCCGTTTCCAATGATCTTTCACTATCCAAGTTCGGCGATCTGCGCTACGGCGAAAATCCGCATCAGGCCGCTGCGCTTTACGAGGTCAGGGGCGAAATGCCCGGCGTAGCGCAAGCCGAACTGCTCGCCGGCAGGGAGATGTCCTACAACAACTACGTAGATGCCGACGCCGCGTGGCAGCTTGTCTGCGACTTCGACGAGACCGCATGCGCGATCATCAAGCATACGAACCCGGCGGGCGTCGCGTTGGGCGCGAGCGTGGAAGAAGCTTACCGGGGTGCGCTGGCCACCGATCCGATGTCGGCGTTCGGCGGCATCGTAGCGTTCAATCGAACGGTGAATGTAGCGGCAGCGCGGGCCGTGGTCGAGATTTTCACGGAAGTTGTCATTGCGCCTGACTTTGAGCCAGCGGCGCTCGAAGTTTTACATCAGAAGAAGAACCTGCGCGTACTGCGCGCGGGCGAGCCGCACGTCGCAACCGGACTTGAGTACAGACAGATCACCGGCGGCATGCTCGTGCAGACGCGCGATACGCACCGCCTGACGCGCGATGCGCTCAAAGTCGTAAGCAAACGCGCGCCAGGTGAAGAAGAGATCGCGGCCTTGCTGTTTGCGTGGGTGGTCTGCAAGCACACGAAGTCGAACGCCATCGTGTACGCGCGCGACCGTCAGACCATCGGCGTGGGCGCGGGGCAGATGTCGCGCGTGGACGCCGTCCGCCTCGGCGCGATGCGCGCACAGTCACCCGTCAAAGGCTCTGTGCTCGCGTCCGACGCCTTCTTTCCTTTCCGCGACGGCATAGACGAAGCCGCCAAGCACGGCATCACCGCCATCATCCAACCCGGCGGCTCAATCCGCGACGCCGAAGTGATCGCCGCCGCCGATGAACATAATCTGGCGATGGTCTTCACGGGCATACGGCATTTCAAACATTAACGGAGGGGTCGGAGGTTAGAGGTCGGAGGTCAGTAAGAACAGGTCTTTACTAACCTCTGACCTCTGCTCCGCCCGCTTGCCCTTGCGCCCGTCCATCGTTGATACTTGCGCTCGCGTGCCAGTCTTTCAAGTCTTCCGCAAGCGGCGCGCGGATTCTTTGCAGTTGAGGGGATTTTATTCATGCCAGATGATAACGTGACCAGCCTTGAGCCGAATGACGATGCGCAGAGCGGCGCGCCGATTCGTTGCCGCTACTGCGGGCAGTTGAACCAGACGCGCGCCGAGGTGAACGGCGCGGCGAAATGCGGTCGCTGTCGTCTGCCTTTGTCGGATGAGCCGCATAAGAAGTTCGCCGAACTAAGCAAGCACGATTACATTCATCCGGCGGACAGCCGCGCGCTCTCGGCGTTGCGCGCGATTCCGGGCATTGATACGGCAGTGAAAAAGTTGCTCGTGCTCACGGGCGAGCCGGCCATCCGCGTGATTTTCATGGCGAGCGCGGTGCGCGTCACGCCGCTACAGTGTCCCGATCTGCACGCCAAACTGCAAGTCGCCTGCACCACGCTCGGCGTGGACATGCCGGAGCTTTACGTGCAGCAGTCGCCCATCGTCAACGCCTTCACTGGCGGCGTCGAGCGGCCCATCATCGTGTTGTACTCAGGTCTGCTTGAGCGTCTGACCGACGAAGAGGTGCTGGCCGTCGTCGCCCACGAAGTCGGGCACATACACGCCGAGCACGTGCTGTACTTGACGGTCGCGCATCTGCTCGAAGCCCTCGCCAACGTCGCCCTCGCCGCCGCGCCCATCGCCGGTCTCGTCGCACAGATTCTCTCCGGCACGATGCGCACCGCCCTGCTCGCATGGGCGCGGCGCGCGGAACTTTCATGCGACCGTGCCGCGCTCCTCGTCACGCAAGACCCGGACGTGATCGGGCGCACGATGATGAAACTCTGCGGCGGCACGTTCGCATCGAAGGTGGATTACGATCAATTCCTCCTGCAAGCGCGCGACTTCCAGAAGAACTACGACGACAAGGCGCTCGACCGTTTCTGGGCCGACATCATCACCTCCGGTCTCTCGCATCCATTCCCCGTCTGGCGCGTCTCCGAGATTCTCAAATGGACTGAGAGCGGCGAGTACGGTCGCCTGATCAACGGCGAGGCTGAGAGCGCGGCGGCATAGTGGAAAGTTTGCCGGCGCGCGAGATTCCGGCATGAAGATAATTTATCCGCCCTATGTTTTGAAGCGCATGATTGAGCGGAACATTGCGGTGGCCGCAGTACGCGCCGTGCTGGAACAGGGTGAACTAATCGAGGAATACAAAGCTGATACGCCGCCGCGTTATCTCGTGCTAGGGTGGAGCGGTAGCAGACCGATTCACGTAATTGGCGAGGACGATCCAATCACAGGAGAGACAATCGTTGTAACCGCTTACGAGCCTGATGCCAAACGTTGGAAAGCAGGCTTTAAGCAACGCAGAAGGTGAAGCGATGATCTGTTTAGTTTGTAAACATGATCAGTTTAGGCCGGGCACAACCATGCTGCCGATTGAACGCGGCAACGCGATATTGCTGATTACTGACATACCGGCGCGTGTCTGCGAAAATTGCGGCGAGACATACATGGATGAAGAGACGGCGCAGGGCGTGCAAGACTTGGCAAACGAGACATTGAACGGTGAAGTCAGCTACGCGCAGACACACACCCAACGCGAAGTTTTGGTCACAACGTTTAGCTAAATACTCTCTTATGCTTGAAAACAAGATCGGCATCGTCTTTGGCGTAGCGAACAAGCGTTCGATTGCGTGGGCGTCGGCGTTGGCGTT
>JANMAD010000211.1:0-13984 GCA_031359515.1 Acidobacteriota bacterium
CCGACAAAACCGGTCGTGGTCGTGCTCACGCCTTCGATGGACTTGGCGCGAAACGAGGTCTCCTCGATATAGACTCCCGGAGCAAGGTATTCAGGCATGACTCCTCCTTCACGGCTTACACGGCCGGTGTGATGTAGAGCGCCGCGGGCGACGCTGGCGGTGAATGATTGATCGAGTCCTCTGATTGCAAGATAAGCTCGCGCCCGTAGCGCAGTGTGACCCCGGTCAGCGCGATGCGCCGCGTGAAATCGAGCCACAAAGACGCGGGCGGCGCAGACAGTTGCGCGAGCGTCGCGCGCAAGTCAGGTAGTGCGGCTAATGTGTCCGTCGTTGCTGGCGGTGATAAGAACGTATAACCGGCGCGTAGCGTGATGCGCCACTCCTGTGCCAACAGCGACGGGCCGCGCGGTGCGGGCGGCGAGGCATCTGCCGGCGGCGAGTTGACGGGAAACCTGCCCGGCTTCGGATAAGGAAAGATGAGCGCGAGCCGCCCGCGCTCGTCCGCGATGCCGCGCGCGAGCAGTTGCCCGTCGGTGCGCGCTTCAACCACAGCCCACGCGGCGGGCGCGTCCAGTTGCGGATTCCACAAGTCTGCACGCAGCACGGCGAGACCGGCGGGCGTGCTACGCGCGGGCGCGGAGTAGAGCGGGATAGCGGCGACCGGCGCAGGCGGCGAGAGCGGCGCAGAGTCGAGCGGCGATAGCCAACGGTAGATGCCGCGTTGCGGCAGATCGAGTTTGAGACTGAACGGCAGAAAGCGCCGCTCCATATCTTCGACTTCAACGACGAATGTTTTGCCCGCCGGCACGCGCGCCCAGAATTCGTCATCGCCCGCGCCCATTTCAAAGTCTCTCAGACCCGGCGCGTGGTGCAATACATAGACGCCGGTGCGATTGGCAAACAGGGGCACGCGCCGCGCCGCGCTCGCTTGCGGATAAACCGTGACGCTCAACCCTTCGCCGACGAACGTGTCCGACACGACATCGCGGAAGCGCAAACCGAGCGGCGCAACGTGCGTGTCAGTCTCCAGATGCCGGAATGGCTCAGGTCTCATGTTTGCTTCTGCCCGTGATCAATCGCGCGCGTCTGCACCGGTTGATACTCATGCAGTTCGACGGTTGATTCGAGCGCGACCATGCGGATCAGATAAGCGACTGAAAGCTGCGGCGCGAACTTCGACGCCGACCATAAGTTGTTCATGTCCGCGAGTGAGAGTTGATCGAACATCAACTCCGCCGACTCGTTGGGGCGAAAGACTTCGCCTTCGGGCGCGTACGAGTTCAACAGACTCGCGTGCAGCACGGGCACGTCTTCGAGCATGCGCACGGCCCACGCGAGCAGACGCTGCTGCCGCGCGGCCGTCTTCGACCAGGCGGTGAGCAGATAGTGCAGATCGAGCGGCAGCGGCGGGCGAAAGCGGCGGCCTTGCGGGTCGGTGCGAGGTGGCAGATTGCGGCGCGAGCCGTTGACCGCGATGCGATAAAGATAGAGCGACAAGCCTTCTTCCATCGGCGCGCCGAAGTCTTTCGGCTGATAGAGATCGAACCGCGCGCCCGGAAAATCCGCCTGCGGACAAGCGTCGGCGAGCAAGCCGACGAGAGCTTGCCCGGTCACGGCAATCGCCTGATAGGTCGCCATCCGCCTCGCTGCTCAAATCATGCACACCGGCGCGTGCGCTTCCGTTACACGCGCCGTCACCGCAAACATTCTTCACTTCCAGCGACGCAGCCAACGCCTGAAGCGTGTGCGCTTAGCCGGCACGCCGCCGGCCGCGCGCACGTACGGTTCGATAAACTCGACGATGTCGTCGAGTTCCTGCAAATACCGCCGCGCGCCGTCCGGCACGTGAGTGATGTGCCCGTGCCAGTCGGTCTGTGCTGCTTCCCCGCCGCCCGCCTCGAACCACAGCTTGACGATAAAGGAATGGACATCGGACTCGGTCAAGTCCATGTTCGCTCCACGCGAGAGTCTGAATCAGTTGCGACTCAAGCTGCGGCGCGCTCGGGCAAGAGCGCGCACCGTGCTTACATAATCAGCATGTACTCAAATGCGGGGTGGACAATAACAGGCGGGCGTCCGGCGGGCGTCTCTTGCGCGTCTGCCGGCGCGTCTGGGCGGGAAATATTTTTCGCAAACGGCGCGCCCGTAGCACGCCGACTGTTTTTAACGATGCAGGATGCGCTGTGTCTTTTGTTTGAGGGCCAGCTCGACGGCGCGTATGTCCTGTTGCACACGTTGTTGCACGTCGGTCAAGACGAGTTGCAGTTGGCGCAGGCGCGTAAGCACGTCGGGGAGTGAGGCGGCAGCGGGTTCAGGCGTTGACGCGGCGGGAGCGGATGCGTCTGGCATTTGCGGGTCGAGTTGATCGGCGCGGATTTGTTCGTAGAGCGCGCTGGTGCGCCGGTCGGGTGTCACGTCAAGCTCTTCGCGGAGCGCGACGCGACAGCGTTCGTACTGGCGCAAGGCGGCCGTGCGGTCGCCCGCGCGATAATGTAGGCGCATCAACTGGCGGTGCGTGCGCTCGTGCGCGCGGTCGTGGCGCAGGAGCAGTGCGGCGTAAGTTTGCCCCACCTCGTAATCCTGCTGCGTCGTGCAATGGAAGAGCAATTTGTCTAAGGCGGTGAGATACATGTTCTGCAAACGCTCGCGCTCGAACAGACACCAGTCCTGATACCAGCCTTCCAGCAAATCACCCCGGTATAGCTCAACCGCCCCGCGCAACCGTGCCAGTTCCGGCGCGGTCAATTCGCGCCCGCGTGCGCCTTGCGCCTGCGCGCATGCCCTTTCAAACTCCGCGACATCGAGCCACAACGCATCGGTCGTGTGCAACTGCACCCAGTCATGTTCAGCGGAAATAATTTTCGCGGACAGTCCGCGCGCATCAAGCGCAGTTTGTAAGTGCCAGAGCGCTTGTCGCAGATACTTTTTCGCGCGGTCGCTCGCAACTTCGCCCCAGAACAGACCGGCAAGCGCTTCGCGCGCATGCGGGCGGTCGCGCTGCACGAGCAAATAGCTGAGCAACTCCTGCGTCTTGCCGGCCTCCAACACGGCGAGCGTTTGCTCGTGGCACGCGACGCTGAATTTGCCGAAGAGATGTATGGTGAACGCAGGCATGAGGGCACTCCCTGCTATGGGCCTGTTATGTAGTGACGAGGCGTTTGTGCGTTTGATTGACCGAACTTATAACGTATAGGGCAACGCGGGGCGGCCCGGCCCAAGCTTAAAGATAAGTTCCTATGAATCGGTGCAGGTCAACCGCTTATCGGCCGGTGTGGAGTGCGGCCACGCCGGGTTGCCGGAGCAAGAAGGTAAAACGTAGCCTTGTAAACTCTCGCGAGGTGGCGCGTGTTATAACGCTGCGCCACCGCATTGTCAATAGTCTGCCCGCGCGCTTTAAGAAGAATTAATGCGCCTGCTGAATCCTGCGCAGTAGCGCGCAAATTTATTCGCTCATGGCGTTACGCGCGGCACGCGGACGGCGAGGGTGAAACTGCCGCCACGACCGCGCGCACGCCCCGGAGTGGTGAAACGTAAGTCAGCGAACTGCACGAGCGTATCGTCGCCGTCAGGTTGCAGTTGGACGATGGGAAAGCGTGCGAAGCGCAGGAAGATTTGCGCCCGCGCATCCTGCTCTGCGCGTTGCACCTGCGCGCCCGCCGCGCCCTGTGGCTTCTCAATCCGCGCTGCGTCCGCTTCAGTGGCGGTGACGTTTGTCGGCACGTGCATCTCGAAGCGGTAGGTCGCGCGCTCCGTCTCGGCGACACAGAGCCAGTTGGTCGGGTTGGCGAACGTCGGCATGGCGGCGATCCGCAGCACGGTCTCGCCGTGTTGTTGCGCGAGCGCAGTCGCGGTCACGCTTGCAGTCGCTTGCGCCTGCGCATGTACGAACGCAAGCGCGGTGCAATAGAGCGCAACTGACAAGAGCGCCGCCTGTGCCAAGCGTGCGCCGAACTGCTCGGACAGCCGCGTGTGCCGCGCCCAGATGACGAGACCGATACCGACGAGCCACACGATGCGCGCAGGGTAAGGCAGGGTCAGCCCCGCGCCCTGCGGCAGCAACAGTATGAGCGCGGTCAAGACAGACGCGAGTCCGGCCCACATCCAGACGCGCCAACGCGCGTCGGCCGTTAACAGGAACGCCGTCGCGCCGAGCATGAGCCATAGCCACGGATCGAAGATGTAAAGAATATCGCCGTAGTACCAATGCCCATCCCACGGCAGGAAAGGGCGCACGCCATAGCTGTTCAGCCAATCGAGCAACGGATGCGTGGCACACGAAATTAATGAAGCCAGCATGAGACCGCGCAGGCGTATGCGCGACCGTACGTGCCGGCGGCGGGCGACGAATTTTTCGATGTAGAAGAAAGCGAGCGGGAGGAGTAATGAGAGGACGAACACGCCGATGAGCGAATGGGTGATGCCGCGATGATGCTCAACCGCGAACCAAGCCCCGCCCAGTCGCGTCAACACATCTATGTCGGGTGCGTTCGCCGCGACCATGCACACCGTCGGCGCATACGGCGACAGACGCTCCAGCCCCGCCTTGGCCAAGATCAAACCGACAAGCGTGTGCGTGGGGTTGTCCATGAAAGGCAGAGGTCAGAGGTTAGAGGCTAGATGTCAGTTAAAGAATATGTCCTTACTGACCTCTGACCTCTAACCTCTGACCTCTCTAAAACGATAGGTCGCGCGGCGGCTCGGGCGGGAGTTTAGCGAAGCGCGCCGGGTCGAGGCGTTCGAGACGTTCGGCAGCGTCGCGGGCGGCGGCCGATTGCGGCGCAGGTTTGTTGTCTTTGTCTTTGGCGTTGCGCGCGGTCTCGACGATGCGATAGAGGATGTCCGCGGCCTCTTGCTTCTTGCCCTGTTTCTCGTAGACAGCCGCGAGTCGCAGATTGGCCGTGTCGGCGGGGACATTATCGCTGTTCGCTTTCGCCAACTCGGTGTAGAGCGCGGCGGCCGCGTCCAACTGCCCGTCGTCCATACGCGCCTGCGCGAGCGCGAACTTGGCGCGGGCGGCGACTTCATCATTGCCGCTTTGCGTCAAGCCTTCAAGTTCCTTCAGACCATTGGCGCGATCAACTGTCAACAGGTTGGCGGCACGGAAATAGTGCGCGAGCGTCTTGTAAGG
Organism: Acidobacteriota bacterium; assembly: GCA_031359515.1. Lineage (GTDB taxonomy): Bacteria > Acidobacteriota > Blastocatellia > Pyrinomonadales > Pyrinomonadaceae > QHXQ01. Next base: position 5,129 of record JANMAD010000211.1, read on the forward strand.
ATCGCCGTACTTCGCTTCGACCTTTTGAAACTCTTCCACCGCGCGTTGGGCGCGCTCCTTGTCCGTCGTGAAAGACGGTCCCGTCGCGCCTGCCTGCGGCGTAGGCGAGACGGGCGCTTCGGCGATCTCGATGGCGCGGCCCAGCGCACGCCGTGCTTCATCAGCGTGGCGGCCGCGCCACCACGTAAATGTACCGGCAAGGATGGCGAGCGCGATGAGGCCCGCGATGGCATAGAGGATCGTGCGGCCACGGCCTTCAAGCCGGTCGCCCAGGCGGTCGAAGGCGCTGATTGTCTTATCGCGGAAGGCGTCGTGTTGGAGTTCGCGTGCGCGTTTTTTATTGTATCGAGCCACGTTCTATTCTCTTGCAACATCGCACAGACGTGCGCGTTCTAAAATCGGCGTTAGCGTGAAACAGTTCACTCTAACGACGGCTCAATATGGTTGTCAAGCAACGAACGGCGCGCTTTCCGGCGGCTGGCGGCGCGCGGAATCAGAGATTGTTTGACCGCCTGCGGGGTGCGTGTTACGCTCGCGCCCTGCATGCGCGGGCGGACACAAAGCGCGAAAAACAAGTGCATTCGTGCGCAATCGCAGCGCGGAAGCAAAGCGCCGTGACGTTAAATTTCCCATTGGAACAAAGCGCGCAAGGGCGGTGTCTAACGGTGCGACTGGGCGGCGTGCGCAAGCGGACAGAAGCGCCGGTCGCGGTTGGAGGACGTTTGTGAGCTTCGGAGAGCCAATCGCCCTCCGCGGGCAAGCCGAGTTGGAGTCAGCCGCGCAAGTGGCCGCGCCGGCCGAGGCGTGTGCCCGCACAGACATACAGTTCCTTGACAGACTCCGAGCCGGCGATGCGGCCGCGTTCGACTTTCTCGTGCGCGAGCGTTCGCCCGACATCTACGCGCTGCTCTATCGCCTGACGGAAGACCCGGAAGAGGCGCGCGATCTGACGCAGGAGACATTCCTGCAAGCCTTCCGTGCGGTCGGGAATTTTCGCGGCGACGCAGACCTACGCACGTGGCTCTATCGCATCGCGCTTAATCAAGCGCGTAACCGTTGGCGCTGGTGGCGCAGACGCAGGCGCAACGTCACGGTCTCGCTCGACGCAACGGACGACACGCACGAGCAACCGCTCGGCGCGCAATTGCCCGACGAGCGCAGCGTCAACCCGGAACAAGCGACGCTCGCTCGCGAGCGCGAACAGATATTGACACAGGCCGTGCGCTCACTCGCGCGTGTCTATCGTGAAGTCGTCGTGCTGCGCGACGTGGAAGGCTTGAGTTATGAAGAGGTGGCCGCGACGCTTGAGATCAGTGTCGGCACGGTCAAGTCCCGACTCTCGCGCGGGCGCGCCGAATTGCGCCGCCGGTTAGAAGCTCTTAGCTATTAGCTGTTAGCTATTAGCTGCTAGCTCTCAGTTCGTTGAATCCGGCTATGATTGAATGATAACTCGTCGGCTAGACGAACAACGTAAGTTTTAGCTAATAGCTAACAGCTAATAGCTAATCGCTCTTTGACGCGAATGGCTGCCCCGCCCCGGCTTGATCACAACCATCCCGGTGCCAGTAGGGTCAGGAAGTAGCAGGCACGGTGATAGCCGGTGCAATCGCTCCGAGTGGAGACCGAAGGCGCGCGTGGCGGCGTTGCCAACGCGGCCAGCAACACCCGTCGAAAGTGTCGCACACGCGCGGCAACTGTCTCACTCGACAGCGGCCCAAGCGGCGTAATCCGTAACCAACTGCTTCCTTGCGGAAGGAGCAGCCGGGGTCGGCCAGCCATTCGCTCGAAAGCAGAGGTCAGAGATTAGAGGTCAGAGATCAGTTAAAAACTGTTCTGACTAACCTCTAACCTCTAACCTCTAACCTCTGACCTCTAATGCTATGACTTGTACGGAGACACAACAAAACTTTTCGGCGTACCTCGACGGGCAACTGTCTGCGGGCGTGCGCGGAGTTATCGGGGCGCACCTTGCACAGTGCCCCCTGTGTCGCGCGCACTTGGCGGAGATGCGCGCCATCGTGCGCGGGCTGGGGCAACTCGAACGCCCGCAACCATCCGCCCATCTCGCCGCCGCGATTAGCGACGCGCTGATGATCGAGCGGGCCGCGCGCAGACAGCAACCGCAACTTACCTTCTGGCAACTCGTCAACATCTGGATGCGCCCGCGCATCATGCCCTACACCATCGGCGCGCTGACTTCCATCTTATTGTTCATGGCCGTGACGAGCGCGCTCCGGCCGCACGTCGGTTTGCTGCGCGAGATGGCCCGCGCCCAACAACTTGATTACGAAGATGTGCAAATCGTCGTCGTCCCCGTGCCGGGGCAACCGACCGACATGCAAGGGTTGATGCCGAGTCTGAATCCGAACGGCGCGCTGGCGAAGCTAGTGCGCACGCCGTCGGCCGGGCCGGCTGATGATGACGACATGGCCATCGTCGCCGACGTGTTCAGCAACGGCAACGCCTCGCTCGCCGACGTAGTACAGACGCCGCGCAATCGCCACATGCTCGCCGAAGTCGAAGCCGCGCTCCGCCAGACGCCGCCCTTCGTCCCCGCTGCGCGTGATCAACGGCCACAGACGATGCGCGTCGTCCTCTCGATCTCGAAGGTGAATGTGCCAGAGGGCAGCTACTAATCGCAATTCAGGTAAACAGAAAAAGTGGCCGACGTACCGCACTACGGTAATCGTCGGCCACTTTCGCTTTGCTCTCCCGCTAACTCTAAGGCTGGCCGAACCTGAGCCGGTACTCCTGCGAGTTCATAAAGCCGTTGACCATCGTGCGCGCGTCGGTCGGGTGCGCCATCAGATAGTTCAACCACGACTGATAGCCGCCCGGCTCCGGCGTCCGGCGCAAGTAGCCGTAATATTGCATGGCGACGAATGCTTGATTGAACTCGGCGTTGAAGTCTTGATCGCTATCGGCGATGGCGCGCAAGACTTGTGGCCGTGTCAGCGTGCCGGCGGTCAGACCGCCGATCAATGTGGCGCTCGTGAACGTGACCTTCGTCGTGCCATCCGGTTGCGCCGGGTCGGGCGTCGTGATCATGCTCAGGCTGTAGCGGTTCATCAGTGCGTTCACGAAATCGGTATTAGACAGTGCGCCGTAAGCGTTGACGAACTCCGTGCGCTGGACGAACGAGTTGGTGAACGCAGCCTTCTTGGCGAACACTTCGGCTGCCGTTTGCCCCGTCACGCCGCGCATGTCAGGGATGATCTCGACGTATTGCGGCAAGCGGTTGAACGCGAGTTTGTAGAAGCGATAGACGAAATATCCCTTCAACTGAAACTCTTGCGAGCCGAAGAAGCTGTAGCTGACGTTGATGCGGTCACAACCTACTGAAGGACTATTCGTATCAGTGTTGTTCACGTTCTGACAACTATTCAGCAGATTGAGCCAACCGTTGTAGCCGCCTGTGTCCGGTTCGCGCGAGAGGAAATCGAGATACTGCTGGCGGACGAAAAAGGGTGACGAGAAGATCGGATTCGCTTGCCCCGGCGTATCGTTGTCGGTGATGGTGAGCGTCGCCGTACTCTGGCTGCCCAGTGTTGCGCCCACCGCGTTCTGCAAGTTTAGCTGCACCGTCTCGCTGCTCTCGACGTGCGCGTCGTCTATGAGCGGAATGGTGACGCTCTTTTGTGTCTCACCCGCAGCGAAGGTAACGGTCTCGATGCTCGTCGCATAATCGCAACGCGCGTAAGCCACGCTGCTCACGCTCGCGCACGGGACTTCGGCCGGATCGTCCATGGTCGCGAAATCAACGCTCGCTGCCGCCGCTGCATCGCCCGTGCGTGTGACGTTGATCGTAGCTGCCACCGCGCCTTCGCTGAATGTGTAAACCGGCGCGCTGAACTGCACAGACGCAGGGCCGCTCCCGCTCGTCGTCAATTCATAAGCGCCACGCCCGTATGTGCCGATCTGTATCTGCCCGCTCGCGTTCATCGTGATGTCCGAGACAACCACAGGCGGCAATCCTTGATTGAAACTCTCCCAGACCGTGCCGCCGGTGAGCGAGCGATAGACGCCGATGTCGGTCGCGACGTAGAGGGTGGTGGGCGTAAGCGGATCAGGCAAGATGTCGCCGGCGGGAACGTTGGGCAAGCCGGTCGGCGCTACGCCGCTCAGATCAGTCCACGTCTGCCCCTGATTGCTCGTCTTGAAGACGTGCCCCGAACCGTAACCGCTCACGGTTAGATATGCGATTGCCGCATTCAACGGATCGACTGTGATCGCACTGATGTAACGATTGGGCAAGCCCGCCGTGATGTCCGTCCACGTCTGCCCGGCATTGATGGTAACCATCACGCGCCCCTGCGCCGAGCCAGTGTAGATCACCTGCGCGTTCGCTTTGTGCTCGACGCCGATAGCCGTCAGCACATCCGTCCCGCCTTTGGTCAGATCAGTTAAGCCGCCGGGCGCAGTCCAGCCGAGCGCACCCGCGCTATCGGCATAAGTTGAACTGAGAAAGAGTCGCCACGTACCGAAGTAGACGGTCGAGTCCACGCCGTTAGTAGTGAACGGCGCATAGAAGGAGATGCGCGGGCTGGACGAAGGCTCGCCGAAAGTCGCGTTGCTTGTGCGCCGGCTGCTTAGCTCAGTGCGCGAGCCGTCGGCGTTGAACCGCCACCAACGGATCGAGCCATAGATGTAGGTACTGAAGACGATGCTCGGATCGGGCGCGTTCACCACCGGATAACCACCATCGCCTTCCGCGAACTCTTGCCAACCGTTGCCGGTCGGGGCGCGAAACTGGGTGCCGTTATCCTGCGTACCGCCGTAGGTGCGGGTCGCGTCAGTCGGATGCATGGCGATGCCAATGAACTGCGATAGCGCGAGCGTCGCGTTGAGCGACTGTAACGTCGCGCCGCCATTCGCGGATTTCCAGATGCCGCCGTCATTGCCGATGTAGATCGTGTTGGGATCATTGGGCGCGAAGGCGAACGAGTGCTGATCCGGATGCGAGCGTGAGTTGAACGGGTTATAGGAGAACGAGCTGGGCGCGTTGAAGGTGAAATTATTCGTCAGACTCGTCCACGACTGCCCACCATTAGTGGACTTGTACACATCGCGCGTGCCGACGTAAAGCGTGCTGGCATTCGCCGGGTCAACGGCGATGTAGGCGTTATAGCCGAACTGCCCCGAATCAATGCCGGTCGAGTTGCGCGGCGCACAAGCGACGACGCCGGTGTCCGTGCAAGCAATGATGAACAACTGCGCGGCAGACGGATTGATGGTATTGCCCGTGAAAAGATAGAGCGTATCAGGCGCGGCCGGCGTCACGCCGATGCGCATGTCGATCCGCGTTGAGCTTGTGTACGCGCCGAAGGTGGACGGATAAGCGATCACCCACGTGTTGCCGCCGTCAATAGATTTATAGAGGCCGGGCAAGCTAATGTTTATCGCGCCCGTGATCGGATCATCAGCGCGTCGGACGCCGATATAGATCGTGTTCGGATCATTCGGCTTGATCGCTATGTCGCGCACCAACCCGGCGAACGTGCGTGTCCAATTTACGCCGCCGTCCGTCGAGATGAAAACTCCGCTCGGTGCAAGTATGTTGTTCGCGTTGCCGTCATAAGATTGGTATTGGAGCAGATAGACGCGATTCGGGTTGGTGGGATCGACTTCGAGCTTGACGGTCGTACCGGGCGCGGGCAACGTGCTATTGCTCACGCGCGTCCACGTCTGCCCGCCGTCCGCTGATTTCAACACGCCCGTGCCTAGATAGCCGTTATAGAGATCGCCCATCCCCGCGTAGACGATGGCCGGATTGCTGCGGCTGAAGGCGATTGCGCCGACGGAGATGTCAACCTGCGTGTCGCTGACGGCGGTGAAGTTTGTGCCGCCATCGGTCGAGCGCCAGATGCCGCCGGTGGACGCGCCGACAAGCACGAGTTGCGGATCGGCGGGCGAGATGGCGATGGAGTTGATGCGCCCGCTCGTCTGCCCCCAATTGCTGATGAAAGCTGAATTGGTGGGCGCAGGCCCGATGGCGCGCCACGTCGCGAGGCTCGTGGCGGCCGCGAACGGCCAGAGATCATCAGCATCACCTTTACCGCGCCGTCTCTCTGCCCAAGCTGCGCGCCGAGCATTTGCCGGCGGCGTGCTGTACGGGTACGAGCGTTGGAACAAGAACCAGTCCTCGCGGCGCTCAACCTCTTCCCCACCCTCGCTCTCCACTTCCCCGCGTGCGCTTGCTTCGTCGAAACGCTCTGCGCGTGCGGGCACGGCCCGCACTGCACGTCGGCGCAGAGAGCGGCGGCCATGACGTGCATGTCGTTGCGCGCCGGCACGACGCTGCGGCGCGGCCGAGACCGACACAGCAGATGGCCACAACCAACCTGTCAGGCAGAGCAAGGTGATCAGTAATAACTTGATAGTGTGGAGGGAGCGAATTGCGGGGAACATCGTCTCTTGCACTGTTGACTTCCTCAAGCGCGGGTCAGGTAATACGACAGGCTGGCGCGCAAGTATCAGTGATTAGCTAAACCACAGCGAAGCGGGAAACTGACGGCCGGCAGCAGCGGGGGTGCCACCGGATGAAAACAACTGTTGACTTGCATGTTGACAGTTTGCGCGCACGGTTGCCAGCCGTGTTGGCGCACAACCGAAAACGACCGACATTAGAGGTCCGAGTGCTTGGGCCGGATGCCTGACAGTCTGCGAGAAAAAGCGGCCGGCGCACGAACTGCGACCACTGTAACCGCCGCGCGTAAACCCGGTCAAGCAATTCATCTAACCGACCGGCCGGAAAAATGTTGACATTTAACGGAAATAAAATTAGGCTGCGCCTGCTCCACAGTTGTTGACGGCGCTCGCTCGGTATCTTGCTCCATCACCTCACGAGCACCGTCAAAACTCTCTTTCAACTTTACACGAACGCGCCATGGTTGGGTTTCACGACTCATAAGATTACCGCCTTGTGGCAGTGATCTATTCGCCGCAGAAGGGCTGCTCTCCTGTCTGCCCCAAGCCAAGAGATCAGGCGGCAAAATACCCAGCGGACTCCGTCTCTTACTCAAGACGACAGCACGCGTTCAACCAAGCATTATCTCGCAGTCTAACTATGAGCTAATCTGCGCCGCCTTAGCCACGAGCGCACGTTTAGTTTGCGATGCTCCGAAAGTCTCAGGTGACAGATGTCCACCTAATCCCGATCACGCAACCGACTCAATTCCTTGAGCCGACCAGTAACTCAGTGTTTCCCCTTGGGCCGCTGACCCCATTGGCCCAAGTTACTTGGAGGAAATCAGGATGAAGCTACTTAAACTACTCGTCCTCTGCTGCTTCGCAGCCGCGTTCGTATTGCCCGCAGTCTTTACGCGCAATGCCTCGCAGGCCGCGACCGAAGCGCCCGCGGGCTTCGACAACTTAACCAACGGACACATAACACAGGCCGAGTTCGATGTCACTAAAGCTGTCTTTGAAGAACGCGACGACATCGCCAAAGGTCTCGGGCCCGTCTACAACATGCAGTCCTGCGCCGAGTGCCACCAGAACCCTGTCACCGGCGGCATCGCTCAGGTCACCGAACTGCGCGCCGGGCACACCGACGGCTCGGGCAACTTCGTTGATGCGGCGGGCGGTTCGCTCATCAACGACCGTGCCACCAACGCCAACATCCAGGAGCGTGTGCCCTCGACGGCTGAGACCGTCCGCACCTTCCGTACGTCGCTGAACACCCTCGGCGATGGTTTCATCGAGGCGATTGACAGCAACAACATCGTCGCCGTCGCCAATGGTCAACCGGGCCAGAGCGGCGGGCAGATCGCCGGTCAAGTGATCCAAGTGCCGGTGTTTGAAGCGAACAACGCGCTGCGCGTCGGGCGCTTCGGCTGGAAGAATCAGATGGCCAGTCTGCTCTCGTTCTCCAGCGATGCCTATCTCAATGAGATGGGCATTACCAACCGCTTCAACTTGGTGGAGAACACCTCGAACGGCCGGTTCGTCGGCTTCGGGTCGGGCTTCGACCCCGTGGCTGACAACAAGCCCTGCGTGCCCGGCACGCGTGACGCCGGGCAAAATTGCGGTGAAGACCCGGACGAGGACATCGTCGAGTTCGCCGACTTCATGCGCGCATCGAAAGTCCCGGCGCGCAACTCTGAGACCATCAACACCGCGGATGTCGCCGCTGGCGCGTCGCTCTTCAATCAGGTCGGCTGCAACATCTGTCACGTCGCGAATTGGACGACTGCGCCCGCCGGCACGGTCATCAACGGCGGCGCGTTGACCGTCTCCACCGCGCTCGGCAGCAAGACTTTCCACCCGTACAGCGACTTCTTGCTGCACAACGTGGGCACAGGCGACGGCATCGTGCAAAACGGTGGGCAGTCCACGGCCAACAAACTACGCACGCCGCCGCTCTGGGGCGTGCGCACGCGCGACCGCCTGATGCACGACGGCGAATCGCTCACGCGCTCCGAAGCAGTCCTGCGCCACGCAGGCGAAGCGACGGGCGTCATCAACAACTACCGCGCGCTCAGCGTCACGCAGCGCAATCAGATCGCCACGTTCCTTAACTCGCTGTAAGGCACAGCTAAGGTCACCTAACGAGGCATCGGCGAGAGGCCGGCCGGGCAGCAAGTCCGGCCGGCCTCTCGATTAAAGATAAACGGTTTCCGTGCTCAACTACGACAAGCACCGATGGAGTACAAGAGGATGCAGCACATACAGATAAAACGTCTTCGGGCCGTTGCCGCAAAACGTATCTGCCTGACCCTGTTCATCGCCGGAGCATTCAGCTTCAATGCATGTACCGGCCCGCGCGAAGAGGTTAAGATTGTCAGCGCGCCGCCACCTGCGCAGACTCAGCCCGTGCCAATGGCCCAACCCACGCAAACCGCGCCGCCCGCGTCC
>JANMAD010000236.1:0-22002 GCA_031359515.1 Acidobacteriota bacterium
AAGGCAAAGTCCGTTGCGCGCAAATTTAGTCTCGTTCGCGGGCCGGGCGGCCGGAGAGCGAACTGGGCGCGTCGAGGTGCGCGCCGTCGTCTATGCCCATGCCGAGGCGGTCAACCAGTTCGCCACCGAGCCAGCCGGTGACGAGCGCGAGCAACACTGCGGCGATAGCGAGCGCGAACGCAACGTTGCTTGGCTCGTAGCCCGGCGCATCGCGGCGCAGCCACCAACTGACGGCGAACAACACCAAGACGATGTCGTTGCCGACTGCATGGTACAGCCCGATGCGTTTGGCGCGCGTGTTCTTCGGGATCGCCAGCCAGTCCACTAGGCCCGGCACGGCGGCGACGAGACCACCGATGATGCCGGCCGCGATCATCCAGTAAGCGGCTATCGCGAACTGCCCGTTCTTCGTCACCGCGCAGATGATGTCGAAGATGACCGCAGTGGCCAGCAGCCCCAACGGGAAGACGATGAGAATCGGGTGCGCCGCGTGGCCCAGCACCTTGAACTTGCTCTCCATAACTTTTCCTCCTTGAACGGACGTGAAAGGCGCGGAAAATTATCCGGCTCAATTCACCAGTAGGGGAATGAGTGTCATGACGCGCACAAGCTTTTAAGAGGGGATGCGCGAAGTTTAGATCAAAGGCCGGCTTTCAGCAATCATTAGACAGTTTTGAGTTTTCAGTTTGCAGTGGCTTCGATCAAACCAAACGTCTGCATCCTGCTTTACCGTTATCGCACCAAATTCAGATTGCACTATACTGTCCGCGCGCACGCATCATTGCAAACCGGCGGCTGAAAACTGAAAACTCAAAACCGAAAACTGCCTCCATGTCTATTCTCGAACAGATACGCCAACGCGCGGCGGCCGACCCGCAGCGCATCGTGCTGCCTGAAGGCGAAGACCCGCGCACGCTTGTCGCGGCGGGCATCTGTGCGCGCGAAAAGTTGGCGCACATTATCGTCTTGGGCGACGAAGCGAAAATTCGTGCGGCGGCACAGGCGGCGGGCGCAGACCTGAGCGGCGTCGAAGTGATCGATCATCGCCGCGCGGCCGACTTCGACAAAGTGGCCGCGCTCTATCACGAGTTGCGCCGCGCGAAGGGCATGATGCCCGACGAAGCGCGCTTTGCCGTCGCCGATCCACTCTATTACGGCAACTTGCTTGTGCGCATGAATCGCGCCGACGGCTCGGTCGCGGGCGCGACCAACACGACCGCGCACACCGTCCGCGCCGCGCTCCACTGCGTCGGCGTGCGCGCCGGCTTCAAACTCGTCTCCAGCTTTTTCGTGATGGTCGTGCCGCAACAAAATTTCGGCGCGGATGGCGCGATGATCTATGCGGACTGCGGCGTCGTGATCGAACCATCGGCCGTCGAACTGGCCGAGATCGCGCTGGCGTCAGCCGACTCGTGTCGCGCGCTTCTTGCCGTTGAGCCGCGCGTCGCGCTGCTCTCATTCTCAACGAAAGGCAGCGCCAAACATAAGTTGATTGACAAGGTCGTCGAAGCGACGCGCACGTTGCGCGCACGCGCGCCGGAGTTGCTTGTGGACGGCGAGTTGCAGGCGGACGCCGCGCTCGTGCCGTTGGTGGCCGACGCGAAAGCGCCCGGCTCGCCCGTCGGCGGGCGCGCGAACGTGCTCATCTTCCCCGATCTGCAAGCCGGCAATATCGCCTATAAGCTGACCGAACGACTGGCCGGCGCGACCGCCATCGGCCCCATCCTGCAAGGTCTCGACAAACCCTGCAACGATCTCTCGCGCGGCTGTAAAGCCGCAGACATCGTGGACGCCGTCGCCATCACGGCCGTGCAGGCGCAAGCCCGTAAAGCGCAAGCGACCTAAGGGAAATGATGAACGATGCGTGATGACTTAAAAGCATTTCTGTCTTTCATTCATCATTCATCGTTCATCGTTCATCATTTCGTCTTGCTTCCCTCCGGCGGGCAACGCGCAGCACGCGGTTAGCGCATCAGAGTATTATTGTTTTGGCCAACGCCGGCAGTTTCGGAGTCAAACCCTATGATTTCACGTCAACGCCTGTTCAGTTGCGTTACATTCGTCCTGTTGCTCATCATTACTTTGCACGCACAGTCGGGGCGCGTCATTCCTAAGCCGACGCCGGCTGATGAGCAGATCAGAGTTTATACCGAAGAGGTGCGCATCCCGCTGTTCGCGCGCGACCAATACGGGCGCTTCGATCCGACGCTTGAGCGCGACGACGTGGTGATCCTCGAAGACAACGTGCAGCAGCAGATACGCAGCATCAAGCGCATCCCGGCGAGCGTGCTATTGCTGCTCGGCACGGGCGGCGAGTTGAACCCGGCGCAACGCACCAGCACGACGCGCAAGGCTGCGCTCGGCGTCCTCTCCGCGCTGCGCCCCGGCGACGCGATGGCCATCATGCAGTTCGACCGCAAGATCGCTTTGCTCCAACCGTGGACGAACGATCCGGAGGCAGCTCTGCACGCCTTGCAGAGCAAACTTGGCGCAGGCAGCGGCGCGCATCCAGCGGAAGCTTTGCAACAAGCCGCGCGCATGTTCGCCGATCAACCGATGGGCAACCGGCACATCATCCTCGTCACTGACGGCGTGGATACGCCGGGCGGCGCGGCGAGTCCGGGCACGATTGAGCGCAGCATCTCCGGGGGCGACGCGAGCACGATGGGCGGGCGCACGGGCTTCGCCGAAGCGATGAAGCAACTGAACGCGGCGCAAGTGACGGTGCATGTCATCAGCTACACGGCCATCGGGCGCAAGACAACGAAGGAGCGCGACAAGACCGCGAGCCTGTTGCCGCCCGTCGGCAGCGTCGCCTCATCCGGCATCCCGACCGTCGGCATCAATCCGACGCAACCGCCGACGATGAATCGCGGCACAGGCACAGGGCCGCCGACCGGCGGCGGCGTTGTCTTCGACCCGCAGCAAGCGCGCATACGCAAAGCCTACGAGCGCGCCATGCAGCGCAGCGAGCAGCGTCTGAAGACGCTCGCCACAGACACCGGCGGCCGGCTCTTCCTGCCCACCAACGACACGGACTTCAGCGCACAAGGCACGGAGGTCGCACGCGAGATCGGCACACAGTACGTCGTCACCTACTCGCCGAAACGCCCGCTCGTCTCCGGCGACCCCTACGAGTATCGCCGCATCGTGGTGCTGCCGCGCCGCACCGGTCTGGTCTTACGCGCACGGCGCGGCTACGTCGCCGCCGCCATCCAACACACGCCGCCCACCGCCAGGAACGACACACCGTAAGCGGCACACCTTCGCCCAAACAACAATCCGGTCGCGGCTGATGATATGCAGCCGCGACCGGATTTCATTCCCCGCGCCGCAGTTCATTCGCTACTGCGCGCGATACACGGTTGACGCTCCCACACGCCCGCCGCTATCATGCCCCACACGCCGCCGGAGTGGCGAAATCGGTATACGCACGAGACTCAAAATCTCGCGAGCGCAAGCTCATGGGGGTTCGATTCCCCCCTCCGGCATTAACTTCCTTTACTAAAATCTCTAGACATCAACGTGGGGGATAAGAATATTCCTAATGTTTGGAATGGCAATTATTACCCGGCAAACGCGCAAGGGCTGAAGTGTGGCTGACTCTACGAGATATTTTACTGGGCCTTTTGGTCTCTTCTCGTCTGGGTATCTTTTTCCCGGTCGTTAAATATTTTGATGAGCGCTACAGCCTCATCGTACTCCAGGTTAGTCCGGATAATGTCTTTCATGTTTTTGTGCTTCGTTGCGACCGCAGTGTTATGTCTGGTCACCTCGTATTTAACCGACGTGTCACCTTCAAACTTAGCCTTCTGGCCTGCCATTGGCTGGATTGTGTAGCGGTACATTTGGTTGCTCCTTGAATAAGTTCAAATCAACAAAAACACGCCAGGGCGAATCGGCAAATTGGTTGCTAGCCGCGCTTCTTGTCTGGCTTCGTGAGAAACCCACGTCGTTCTGGGGTTTTTTGCGAGGAAGAGAGAGTTTGTTCTTTCCGGAGATTATCGCGCTCCAGGTTTTTCTTCTCTATGGCTTCCTTGACTCGTTTTTTCGCTCGTTTATTCATAACCGGGATTATACCGTAGGCTGGTATCATCCCAAACATGAGTAAGGGGTGCATTAACTTCTCCGCTCAATTCTCTCCTATCGCAGCCCGCGCCCCTCATTTTCAATAATAGGTGTAACCGGACAGGCCGACCGTTCGTCTTCTCGTGCATGACCGTTGTTTAGTTCCGCGCGACAAGCGCACAAATGTACATGATCCGGCGGTCGGAATTTGACACTTGAAGGAGACGATGAAGACGATGCGGAAACTTTTTATTTTGAGCGGACTGATCGGCGTGATGCTGGTCGGCCTCTGGGCGGTGAGCGCGGCTCCCGCGCCGACGAACTTCGCCGGCACGTGGGCGTTGGACAAGACCAAGAGTCAGGGTCTGCCCCCGCAGATGGAGAACATCAAGAGCTACTTGCTGACGGTCAAGCAGGACGCGCAACAACTCACGGCCGACACTAAGATCGAGCGCAACGAGAGCGCGGAAGGCGGCGGCGCACCGGGCATGGGCGGCGCACCCGGCATGGGTGGCGGCCCCGGTGGCGGCGGCCCAGGTCGTGGTGGCGGTCGCGGCGGCGGCATGATGGGGCCGCAGAATGTCACGTACAAGCTTGACGGGTCGGAGGCGACGCTGGACACGGGCGGGCGCGGTAGCGCCACCGCCAAGGCTGAATGGCAGGAGGGCGGCAAGACCTTGAAGCTGACGACCAAGCGCTCGTTCAACATGCAAGGCAACGACGTGACGATGACGACCACGGAAGTGTGGAGTCTGTCCGCCGACGGCAAGGTGCTCACGATCAAGCGCACCTCCGAATCGCCGCGCGGCACGCAAGAGTTCACGCTGGTTTTTAACAAGCAGTAAGCAGGCACGAGATAGTTAAGCCAACAAGCGCGGGGCGGCACATGCGATTGTGTGTGCCGCCCCGCGTTCTATGTGCAGCATAAATCGCACACGCCCTGCCGCTTCGTCTTGACAGGTATCTCCGCGCGTCCATATAGTCACGGCAGCGATGTTGAAGCGATTCTTAGCGGCTGTGATGTTACTCGCGCTGACCGGCAGTGTGGCGGCCGGGTTGCCGCTGCACATTGAACAACAGTGCCCGTTGATGGGCGGCGCGTTCGATTGCTGCGCCGTCGCGCATTTGGCGAGCAACGCTCCGCAAGCGTCCGCCGCGCGCCTCTGCTGTGCCATCAACTGCACGCTGCCCGGCACGTCCGGTTCATCAGCCGCGCTCAACCTGCCGCAGTTCATCGCCGTCACGCTCCACGACGCGCTGCCGCCGGCATCGGCGCTGCCGCAGAACTTAGCTTCTTCGCGCACACACACGCCGCCGGCTCATCTGGCGCATGCGCCGCCCGCCTACCTACGCCATCTCGCACTCCTGATCTAAAGTCCACAGGCCCGTAGTGTGTCTGCACACCCGCGTTCAGCCACACATCGTTGCACTGTCGCCAGCACGTCGCCGCGCTCGGATTGCATGAGCGCGCGGCGGTAGCACACATAACGTCTGTCAACTGTTAGATCGAGGAGATAAGGATGAGCAGGAAAATCTTTCCGATGCTGTTCGCTTTAGTGTTGCTGTTCGGCGGCGCAAGCAGTTCGCGCGCCGAGGTGCGGCGCGTGCAGATGCACATCGCCGGTTACCTGTGCGGCAATTGAGTGTACAACATACAGAAGGCCGTGAGCCGTCTGAAATTTGCGCCCAAACTGAAAGAGATACAGGTCACGGACATCACCAAAGGCATCGGTGTGTTCACGCCGCAGCCGGACAAGCCCGTGTCGTTCGCCTTGCTCCAGACCGCGCTGAAGCAGGCCGGGTACACGCTCGCGACGGCCGAGATCAACGTCGTCGGCACGTTGCTGCGCGAGGACAAAGACTGGTGGCTCGTCGCCGACCGCACGGGCCAGCGTTTCGCGCTCGCCGGGCCGCTGCTGGAAAAATTGTTGGTTGGCGTTGCGCCCGATGCGCGCGTCGAGATCAGCGGCGGTTGGCAGACAGTTAAGACCGGCGCGACGGAGACGCGCGAGACCATCGCGCCGCGCGAGTTAAAGAAGATCGAAGCTGCGCCGAAAGCGACGACGGGGCGCATCATGCCCGCCGCCGCTACGTCCACCGCGCAGTTCTTTATGCCCGCGCGCTTTGCCTTCACAGTTCCCTACACACCCGCTGCCGCAGTCCCTTTATCTGCGGCGGCGGCCCCGATTCGCACGACCAGCCCCGGACTGACCGTGTACAAAGGCGGCGCGGTCATCCCGCGTCTCTCGTTCGTGCGCCAACACCTCGGCGCGCTCGTCGTCAACCGGCAACAACTCAATGTCAGTCTCACTTACACGCCCACGTCAACGTTGCAACTCGAAGCGGAAGTGCCCTTCTCCCGCACCTCGTTTGCTGATGGCATAACCTCCGGCGCAGGCCACGGTCTGGGCAACGTGACGTTGTGGGGCAAGTATCGCTTTTACCGGCGGGTCAAGACCTACGGCGACCGGCAGGCGGCCGTGCGCTTCGGCGTGGAATTGCCGACCGGAAAAAAGACCGGCCCGAGCCGGCAGCGTCTGGCTGCGCCCGATTTTGTCCGCGCGCAACTGACGCCGATTAACGGCGGTCTTGCGCCCATTGGCGAGTTGACTTACGCGCAGGCCGTTAAACGCCTCGTCTTCGGCGGCAACGTCGCGGGCGTCTGGCGCACAGAGCGCGCGGGCTTCCGCACCGGTCACGAGGTGCGCGTCAACACGGATACGGAGTTGGTCGTCTTCCCTTTCAAATATCGCCGTCCCGTCAAAGAATTGTTCGCACTGCTGGAGACGAATTTTGTGCGGCGCGGGCGGGGGCGCAGCAACGGCCGCACGGTCAGCGATAGCAGCGCAACCGAATACTATCTGTCGCCGGGCTTGCAGTATGTGGCCACGCCGCAACTCGTCATCGAAGCAAGCGCACAGTTGCCGGTCGTGCGCAACACCGGCGCGCAGCTCTTGCGCACGGATCGCAGCATCCTGTTCGCGCTGCATTATCTTTTTTAAGGAGGAAAGACGTGAGCCGAACTATGCTGGCGATGTGCTGCGTGTTGCTATGCGCGTCGGTCACCCTCAGTCAAGCGAAACGCGCGCCTGCGCTTGCGCTCACAGACCTGCACGGGCGCACCGTGCGGCTGAGCGACTACAAGGGCCGCGTCGTGCTACTTAATTTCTGGGCGACGTGGTGTCCCCCATGTCGCGCCGAGATGCCCGATCTCGTCAAATGGCAACGCCGCTACGGGCGCAAAGGGCTACAGATCATCGGCATCACTTACCCGCCGACCGTGCGCGCGGATGTGCGTCGGTTCACGCGCAAGCTGCGCGTCACTTATCCGATCCTGCGCGGCACGCGCGCGACGAAGACGCTCTTCACCGCGAGCGAGACGCTGCCCATGACCGTCATCATTGACCGCGCAGGGAATATACGTGCGGTGATCGAGGGTATCTTACTGCCCGAAGAGTTTGCCGGGCAGGTGCGCCCGCTCCTTCGTTAAATCATAGCTGTTGCGCATGAGTCAGGCCGCCTATTGCCGAAGTACAATCCGTTATAGTTAGAGGGAGCCGATTGATAAAAGAGTACCGCGCGAATTATTATCCACTCAACGTAGATCGCTCGAACCAATAACACCGGGATCAACTGTAACCAAATGCTTTTCCCTCGCCCCCTTAATACCGCGCGGCATACGTCTGCCGTTCTTCGTAATACTTTCATCTGCCTGTTGCTCACATGCTGGCTGTCGCCTGCACTTGCACGCGCGGCGCAGACCGACGAGCCAGTGCCCGCGCTCCGGCTGTGGCACGAGCTAGAACCGCTCGCCGCCGAAGATGAAACGCGCATACGCGCACGCATCGCGCAGGACGCAGCGGCCGCCCGCGCGCTCTATCGCGAACTGCTGTTCGACGCGGTGGACGCGCGCCTCTATGCCGGTCAGCCTATCTCGCCGCAGGCTGCACGCGTGCGCGTCTTGCTCGCGCCACTCGACGCAGACGGCGCGGCGCTTGAAACGAAGTTTGCCGTGTGGGCCAAAGATGACGCGCACACGGCGGGCGTCGGCTTCGTCGCCAATGGCGCGGGGCTTGAGGGCTTGCTTTATCTCTACATCGCGGCCGAGCAGAAGAACGTTGCGCGTCTGAACGAAAAGCAAGCGGCGTCGCCCGTCACCGCGCGTGGCTTGACCGAACGCGCGCTGACACTCGCCGACGAGTTGCACGTCGAACTGGCCGTCGCCTCATGCGCCGCGAACCTTGCGCTCTACGCGGGCGGTGAGCGGCGGCGCGCTGACATGCTGCCGCACATTGAGCGCGCCGCCACCATCTGGCAACGCTGGCAACATCTGGCCGGGCTGGCCGCGGCCGCCTATCTACGCGGCGAGTATCACGCGCTCGGGCAGCAGTGGGCGGAGGCCGCGGCCGATTATCGGCACGCGGCCGATTACGCCGCCGCGTTGCCCGGTCTGCGGCAGTTTCGCGTCGTCGCGCTCGACAACCTCGCGTGGAGTCTGCGCAACGCGGGCGATGCGCGCGGTGTGGTCGAAGTGTTGACGACGAAACTGGCCGCGCAAGAGCAACTGCTCAGCGAGGCAACTGACGACGACAAGCGCCACAAGCTGACCAAAGAGCTTTCGGACGCGCACATCGCATTGGGCGAAGCGTTGGCGGCCGTGGGTCAGCACGCTGCCGCCGGCGATCATTATGCGACCGCCGACCGCATGCGCGCGGACTACTATCAAGCCGAACAATCTACGCTTGAAGCCAGCCTCACTGCGATGGAAGGCAAGCTGCAAGCGGCGCTCGTCGATCCCCAGTACGACGAGGCGCAGCGCGCGATCAGAGCAAGCGTTTATCGCACCGCGATTAGTAGCTATCTCAATCTGCTCTCGACCACCGCCGCCGAACAACACGACCGCGCCACGCTCGTCAAACTCGCCGCGCGCGACGTGGCGACGGCTCGCGCCGACAAAGACAGCGACAAGCTCGCCCACGCGCTCAACGGCTTGGCCAAAGCGCAACTCGCGGCCGGTGATCTAACCGCCGCCCGCGTGGCCGCGCAAGAGGCGTACAACGTGTGCGCAGCCACGCCGCGCCGCGCGTGGCTCTATCAGTCGGTCGAGATTCTCGCGAGCATCGCCGAAGCAGCCGATGACACGACCGAAACCGAGGCGCGCTACCGGCAAGTGCTGGAACTTACACAGCCCGACACGCTGCCGCCGCCTTATGATCTCGCGGCCGAGTCGAACGCAGGGATTCGCGCCGTGCGCGCGCGCACGAATAATTTCGAGCGCACCACGCGCTTCTCCAGTGCGCTCGAAGCACGGCGCAACTTGGCCACGCTCCAACAAGAGAGCGGCAACTACAGCGCGGCCGATGAGATTTACGCCACCGTCTTGCACGACCTGCCGAAGCTCTACGCCATGGGCGCACCCGATGAGGCAGAACTGTTGGGCTGGCTCGACACACAAGCGTCTGACAAACTCATTCGCGCGACCGATCTCGCCGCACACCGGCAGCAGACTGGTGTCGCGCCCGACGAGGGCGAACTGGAGCGCTTACAGAATGCGGAGTTGATCGCTAATTCGCTCCGGGCCGTCGTCGCGTTCAAGCGCGCCGGGTTGTTACAAGACGAGGGCGATCTGTCGGCCGCCGCCGGAGCATATCGCGACGCAATCACGCAGACGGTGAACGTACTCGGCCCCGCGTTCCCGCTCACCGGCGCTTACGTCGCGCTTGCGCAGATCGAACGCGCACGCGGCAACTATGACGCCGCCGAAGGCCCGCTCGCCACTGCGCTGGCCGACAGTCAACGCAAACACAACGCCGCCAGCATCGCCGGTCTCCTCGCGCAGACGGGCGCGTTGCGGCGCGAGCAGAAACGTTACCCGGAAGCCCGGCAGTTAAGTGAAGACGCGCTCAAGCTGGCGCGGCAGGTCGGGCA
The DNA here is from genome assembly GCA_031359515.1 of Acidobacteriota bacterium. GTDB lineage: Bacteria > Acidobacteriota > Blastocatellia > Pyrinomonadales > Pyrinomonadaceae > QHXQ01. The sequence continues at coordinate 9,997 of JANMAD010000236.1, forward strand.
ACGCTCGCAACTCGCCGGTGTGCTGGATGCCTTAGCCCGCGTCGAGATCGAGCAACCGGATCAATCTTCGCTCAAGTCGGCCGAAGCGCACCTGCGCGAGGCGCTCACCATCGGGCGCGAGTTGAACCTGCGCACGAGCGTGCCCTATACGTTGAGTGATTTGGGCTTGACGCTGGAACGCGAGGGCCGCGCGCGTGCGGCGCTGGCAGCTTACGGGGAAGCGGTCGAATTAGTTGAGGCGCTCAGCAGCGCGCTCGCGCCCAATGTAAGCGCAGAGGTATTCAACACGAAGCGCGGCAACCGTGATCTGTATGAGCGGCTGATCACACTGCTCATCAAACAGGGGCAACCGGCGGCGGCGCTCGGCTATCTGGAGCGTGCAAAGTCGAAGTCATTGGTCGAAGCGCTTGCGGGCACACAGGTCGCGGCCAGCGCGCCGGAGGTCAAGCCACTACTTGCCCGCCTGCGCAGTGCCACAACTGCGACGCGCACGGCCGCCGCCGTCCTCGCCTTCGAGACTGCGCGCCCCACCCAACAACGCGACGTAGCGCACCTCAAGACTGCGCAAGGCCAACTCGACCGCGCACAAGCCGCATACAAGCAAGCGCTCGTCGCCTTGCAGCGCGCGAACCCGGCCCTTGCGAGCCTCGTGGCCGTGCGCCCGACGGACATCGCTGCGCTCAGGCGTAGTCTACCGCCGCGCACACTGCTCATCGAATATTTTCCCACCGACACCGCGCTCTACATCTTCACCTTGAGCCGCGCCGCCGCGCCGGCCGTCAGCATTGCGCCGGTGACGCGCGCCGAGTTGGCGCAGATGGTCGCGCAGTATCGCGCCGCCGCCATCGTGCCGGCCACATCCACCGCGTTTGCGCGCTCGACGCGCGGTCTTGCGGACGACGACGACGCGCCGCACACGGTCAAACAGAACGTCGCCGCGATAGGGTTGCTTACAGGTAAGCTCTACGACGTTCTGTTTGCGCCGGTGCAAGCAGAGATTGAGCGCGCGGACACGTTGCTGCTCGTCCCCGCCGCCGAGCTTTACTATCTGCCATTGCACGCGCTCGGTCGCTTGCAAGCAGATGGCGCGGTCAGTTATTTACTCGAACAGAAGCGGTTCGCTTACCTCGCCGCCGCCGACACCATCAACACGATGACAGTGGTCAACACGAGCGTGCCTGCGACCACTGGTCAGGGGTTACTCGCGCTCGGCAATCCGGACGGCAGCCTGCCCGCCGCCGCCGATGAGGTCGAGACGTTGCGGCATATCTTCCCGCAAGCTGCCGTGTACATCGGCGCGGACGCGACGTTGGCGCGCCTCGCACAGCAGCCCGCGCAGCCCGTCCCATACATACACTTCGCCACGCACGGCATCATCAATAGCCGTGAGCCGAAGGAGAGTTTTCTCTTGCTCGCCGGTCAGCCCGGCCGTCTGTCGGTGCGGAATTTGGTGGAGGACACTTACGGGATGTCGTTTCGCGGCACGCGGCTCGTTACGCTCTCAGCCTGTCAGACGAGCATCGGCGGTTGGGATCCGAGCGCGGTCTACAGCAGTCTGTCGCGCGCCTTCGCTAAGGCGGGCGCGCCCACTGTCGTCGCTTCACTGTGGAGTGTCAGCGACGCGGCGACGCGCGACACGATGACGGTTTTTTATCGTGAGTTGGCGGCAGGACAACCGAAGGCCGAGGCGATGCGTCGCGCGCAGCTCGCCGTCTTGCACAACCCGCGCTTCGCGCACCCGTTCTTCTGGGCTCCGTTCATCGTGCTGGGCGATTGGCGTTAAGCAAACGTTGAGATTGACATAAGAGAATATTTTGGCAGAGAAAAGCGTTATCCACGAAACCACACGAAATGACACGAAGCAAACACTAAAGCTGCCCGGACTTCGTGTTAGTTAGTGTGGTTTCGTGGATAAGTTCTTTGCTTGCTTTTCGTGCGCCGTTAGGACGCGAGCAGTTTGGCGAAGCCGCCTTGCCAGTTCGGCTCGACGACGCTGCCGTACATCTCGCGCTCTTTCTGCCGGCGGATGGCGCACGCCTTGCGAAACGCCGCCTCCTCACCGTATTCATCAATCGAGACCCACGTGCGCGCGAGTCGGCCCGGCTCAGGATTCCACGTGATCTCGTAGACGTTTCTGATCAGCCGCTCGCCCTGTTCATCGCGCACGACCTTCGTCTTGCGCTGCACGCCCGTGATCCCCGAACGGTTGCGCGGATTGTGCGCGATCACCAAACGCTCCGTGCGCGGCTTGCCCAACTCGCGCTCCGTCTCGTCGCGATGACGGACGGCGGCCTTGAGCGCCGTCTCGCGCCCACCGTGCGCCGCGTCGCTAAAAAATTTCGCGCGCCGTTCGCCATTGAAGTGGACGCGCACGTACCAACCGTGCGTCCTGCGCTCCGGTTGATCGATCCGACTGATACCTTTGTGTCCGGACTTTGCCATCGTTCTCTCGAATAAAATTTTCTGGATTGGGTTTGCTGTCTGACAACTTAGCGACCCGCGCGCTGCTTGTCAAAGACAGAAGACAGGGCGATGGCTATTCTGCCGATATTTGCCACGTCGCGCCCACTTGCGCGCGGGTCACGCGCCCACGCTCCGCGCCGGCCCCTTTGAGCATGCGCCGTATCGGTCAGTTGTCCGTTGTTCTCGTGACGCTGGTTGAGTGCGCGCAAGCAAGCTGCCAACTTCTATGATAGAGCGCAACGGACAACAGACTACGGACAGCGGCCAAATGCGCTAAACTGAACGAACCGTGACACGAGTCGCAGAGACATTAACGGCGTGGCTGCCTGAACTGCTGTATGTGGCCGGGCGTTTCGCGCGCGGGTATGCGCTCGTGGCTGACGGCGCGGGGCGCATCACGCACGTCACGCCCGCCTATCAGCAACTTGCTGCGCGTGTCGTGCCGCTGCCCGGCCGCGCTCTTTTGCCCGGTCTCGTCAACGCGCACTCGCACACTTTTCAGCGCGTCATACGCGGGCGCACAGAGCATCGCGCCGCCGCGCGCGACTCGTTCTGGACGTGGCGCGAACAGATGTACGCGGCCGCCACGCGCCTCACGCCTGATGATCTGTACGACGCCGCGCGCATGTCTTTTCTCGAAATGGCCCTGACAGGCATCACCGCCGTCGGTGAGTTTCACTATCTGCACCATGGGCCGGCCGGCACGCCCTATGACGATGCCAATCTGCTCGCGCAGCAGGTTATCCGCGCCGCCCGCGACGTAGGACTGCGCATCGCGTTGCTGCGCGTCGCCTACGCGCGCTCAGGTTTCCAGACGCCGCCTAACCCGCAACAGACGCGCTTCATCGAGCGCGACGCGCAAACGTTTCTCAAGCATACGGACGAACTGCGCCGCTCGTTGCTGCGCGAGCCGACAAGCGCGACCACAAACAGCGACACACACACGGACGGCGCGCTCCCCGGCGCGTGGCTCGGCGTCGCGCCGCATAGCATCCGCGCCGTGCCGCTCGCCTACCTACGCGAAGTCTGCGCGTATGCGCGCACGCACGCGCTGCCCATGCACATGCACGTCGCCGAACAACCGGCGGAAGTCGCGGACTGCCAACGCGAGCACGGGCGCACGCCGGTCGCGCTGCTGGCGGCCGAAGGTTTGCTCGACGCGCGCTCGACGGCCGTGCATGCCGTTCACGTTACACCCGCCGAGATCAGCGCGCTCGCGCAAGCACGCGCACACGTCTGCGCCTGCCCCACGACCGAGCGCAACTTAGGCGACGGCATCGTGCCCGCCGAGCTGCTGCTCGCAGCCGGCGTCCCCATCACGCTCGGCACGGACAGTCAGACGCAGATCGATCTGCTCGAAGACGCGCGCGAGCTTGAGTATCACCTGCGCTTGCGGCAACTCGCGCGTAACGTGCTTGCGCCCGCGCACGAAACACAGCCGACCGGAGCGGGCGCGCCGGACACCGCGCAGTTCTCCGCCTTAGCCGCGCGCCTGTTCGATTGCGCGACCGTCAATGGCGCACACAGCATCGCCGCGCCGGGTGGCACGCTCGCCATCGGCCGCGCCGCGGACTTTTTCACCGTTGACTTAAACGATCCGTCCATCGCCGGCGCGCACGACGTAGACCTACTGCCCGCCCTCGTCTTTTCGCTCGCGCGCACAGCCCTACGTGAAGTAGTTGTTGGCGGACGACAGATCGTGCAGGCTGGACAACATCAAGCGCAGCAGGAGATCATTGCCCGCTTCACGCAGTTGCAGCGCAGGCTGTGGGCGTAAAAAATCAACCCAGCTTTCCTCATAGGAGATTGAGATGACCAACGAAGAGATGCAGAACATCATCGAGTTCATGATCCAGCGGCAAGAAACTTTCGCCGGGAACTTGGATAGGCTGGAAGCTAATCAGGAGCGGCTACAAGCCAATCAGGAAAGATTGCAGACGCAAGTAGCAGGGCTGGCAACGATTGTCGGGGAAATAGGCGCGGCGCAGATTCGGACTGAAGAAGCAGTACGGCAGACGCAGAGCGATCTTTCGCATCTTTCTAAAGTAGCGCAGCAGACGCAGAACGATCTTTCGCACCTTTCTAAAATCGTGCCGTTACTGGTGGAGCGTAATGGCGGAGGCGGCCAACAGAATCAGTAAACGCAAATCATGAACGTCAAACAAACTCTGGCTGAGTTAGTGCGCATAGACTCGCGCTCCGCCGTCTCGAACCTTGCGATGATTAATTATCTCGCGGCGCGCGTGGAGGCCTTGGGCCTGTGCGCGCGACTGCTGCCGTACACGGATGCGCAGGGCGTGAAGAAATTTAATCTAGTGGCGGTTGCGCCGCGCGCGACGACGGATGATGAATTGATAGAGTTGGCGCTCGTCGGGCACACGGATGTCGTCCCCTTCGATCCGAACTGGACGGAGGCGCTCACGCTCACCGAATGCGACGGCAAACTCTACGGGCGGGGCGCGTGCGATACCAAAGGCTTCATGGCCGCCGCGTTGACCGCTGTCGCGCAGTTTGATCTCACGCAACTCAAGCGCCCGCTCGCGCTCGTCTTTACCGCCGACGAAGAGATCGGCTGTCTCGGCGCGAAGCGGCTCGCGGACGCGAAAGCCATCAGCGTGCGTTACAGCATCGTAGGCGAGCCGACCTCTCTGCGCCCCGTCCGCGCGGGTAAAGGTTATTGTCTTGTCGAAGTCATCATCGGCGGGCGCGAAGGGCACAGCGCATATCCCGCGCGCGGCGCGAACGCCATCTTCCGCGCCGCGCGGCTTGTCACACGCATTGAAGCAATTGCCGAAAAATTAAGAGTACAGCAGCATGCTGAATTCGATCCCCCTTACACGACCATCAACGTCGGACTCATCAACGGCGGCACGGCCAAGAACATTATTCCGGGTCAGTGCCGCTTCACTTTGGAATGGCGGCCAGTGCCCGGTCAGGCAGCCAGACACACGATTGAACTCATCCAAGCCGAGGTGGAAAATTTACGCGCAACGGATGCAGATTTCGACTGCCACATTGACATCATCCGGCTCGACGAAGCATCGGAGACGAGCGCGGACTCACTGCTCGTCAAACATCTGGAAGCGGCTACGGGGCAACAGGCCGGCACGGTCGCTTTCGGCACGGAAGCGCCGCAGTTGACCGCGTTGGGCGCGCAAGCGGTCGTCCTCGGCCCCGGCAACATCCGCGACGCGCATCGCACCGGCGAGTTTGTGCCTATCGCGGAATTAGAAACGTGCGTCGAAATTCTGGCGGACGCGATCAAGCAATTCTGTTTTTAAGTTTTCAGCTTATGCATAAATTCATTTTGGTTCTCATGTGTGGATTGTTAACGGGTGGTCTGTTGACTGCGCCGGTGCGGGCACAACAAACAACCGTTGCGGCGCAACAACTGGGTGCGCCGTTGACGAGCCAGGAGTTGGTTAAGCTCGTGTACGAGTTGCCGAAGCATCCGGAGCAGCGCGACGAAGTGGTCGCAGCGATCAGGCGACGCGGCATTGGGTTTGAATTGACGAGCGGGATGCGCGGCCTAGTAGCCACGAAGAGCGGCAACGATGTGCTGCTGCGGCGCACGCTCGAAGAGGCCGAGCGGCGCAGGCTCAACCCAGCGGCGGCGGCGCTGCCGCCCATTGCCGAGGCCGACCAATTGTTGGAGCAGGCGCGCAAGACGACGCTTGCCGTCGCGGGCGGCATGCCGGACTTCGTCGTCAAACAACTCATCACGCGCGCCAGTGCGCTCGGCACGACACAGAATTGGAATGAGACGGATCGCCTCACAGTCGCCGTCAGCTATCGCGAGAGCGAGGGCGAGAAATATAAACTGCTCGCGCTCAACGGGCTGCCCGCCGACACCAGCACGCGCGAAGGCAGCGACTATCGCCAAGCCGGCGGCGCAACTTCGACCGGCGAATTCGTCTCGCGCCTCATCGCGCTCTTCAACGCCGACAGTCAGACGCACTTTCAACTCGTTGACACCGACACACTGCGTGGCCGGCGTGCGCTCGTCTTCGAGTACGAGATGAAGAAGGAGCATTCCCACGCGCAACTCACCTGGGCCACGCCGGGCGAGGAGCGCACCATCACGGTGGGCGAGCGCGGGCGCATCTGGCTCGACCGCGAGACGACGCGCGTCCTGCGCCTTGAGTACACCGCGACCGAGATCGTGCCGGACTTTCCGATCAAGCATAACGAAGGCCGCGTGGACTACGATTGGGTGACCATCGCCGACAAACAATATCTGTTGCCCGTCGCCGCCCACACCGTCTTCACCGCCCTCGCGCGCGTCAAACTCTTTGACGCTGTTGAGAATAAAGTGGTCGAGCGCCAGCAACTCGTGCAGGATCGCAACGACATACGCTTCCGCAACTATCAGAAATTCGGCACCGAAGTGAAGATCATCGAAGACGACGACTTTCCTGTTGAAGAGCCGCCAAAGAAACCTTGACTTAAGGGGACGATAATCGAAGAGAGGAACGTGGCGCTTACGCCTCTAGCAAGACATGCTCAACTTCGCGGGGTAATTCGATCAAGATAAAGTGATCGGCGGGATAGATGGCGACCTCTCCCTCTTCATCAACAACCTTAACCCGGCCGCTCGACAAGGTCGTAACCTGATAGAGTTTACGCGGGATTAATAACTCTGGATCATCAGTCTGTACGCAGATAGCAAACTGAGGCTGGACGCTATTCGGCACTGGCGGCGCATTAACTTTGAAAACCCTAGACGGCTGTGCTTCGCCACGCAAGATCGCGCCGCCCTCCCGGACGCTGGCAATCAATTCATTAAACGCTTTCTTCTTCAATTCACTTACTAAGAATCCGCTTGCCCCGCGAACTTCGCCGTGCTGGCGTTGGAGATGAACGGCGCGTCGGTAGTGAGCGCTTGATTGACGAACTGTCGTTGTTCGAGTTCGTGGATCGTGTATGAGCCGGTGGCTGGACTCGCGGAGGCCGCGCGGCCCGCGTAGTAGGGCCGCTCGCATGCGCCGATGAGACCCATCAGGCGCGGCTCGACGAACGACCAGCCGCCCATGTTCTTCGCCTCTTCTTGCGCCCAGACGAGTTGCGTCGCGTTCGGGTAACTGGCAAAGATAGCGCGCAACGCCTGTTCGGGGAACGGATAAAATTGTTCGAGGCGTACGATAGCGACCCGGCGATCATCGGTCTTCAACCGCGCCGCGTTGAGATCATAGAAGACCTTGCCGCTACACAGCACGATGCGCTCGACGGCTGCACGCTCTTTAATCTCCGCATCGTCAAGCACAGGCTGGAAGCCGCCGCTCGTTAGTTCAGCCACGCTCGAAGTGGCGGCGGGGAGACGCAGCAAACTCTTCGGCGTCATCACGACGAGCGGGCGCGCGGCTTCTTGTTTGACCTGCCGCCGCAGCAGATGAAAATACTGCGCGGGGGTGGTCGGGTAGCAGACCTGCATGTTGTTCTCGGCGCATTGTTGCAGATAGCGTTCGAGCCGCGCGCTCGAATGCTCCGTCCCCTTTCCTTCGTTGCCGTGCGGCAAGAGCAAGTCGTGCCGCGATGGTTGTTGCCACTTGTCCACGCCCGGCGCGATGAACTGATCGATGATGACCTGCGCGCCGTTGCCGAAATCGCCGAACTGCGCTTCCCACATCACGAGCGCGCCCCGCGCCACGACCGAATAACCGTACTCGAACCCAAGCACGCCCTGCTCCGAGAGTGAGCTATCGAAGACTTCGACGAGCGGCCGGCCCGACTTGCTCTTAGCCAACTCCGCGAGCGGCGTCCATGTCTGCCCCGTCAGCGTGTCATACATGATCGCGTGGCGTTGGCTGAACGTGCCGCGCCCCGAATCCTGTCCCGACAGACGCACGGGCACGCCTTCAAGCGCGAGCGAGCCGAACGCGACCAACTCGCCGAACGCCCAATCGAGTGGCACGTCGCCCTCGCCCATCTTCGCGCGCCGCGCAAGCTGGCTGACCATCTTCGGGTTGATATGAAAACCTTCGGGCACGACGGCGACAGCGTGCGCGATGCGCCGCACCGTCTCCGCATCAATCGCGGTCTCGATGACGGCCGAGCCATCTTCTTCCACGACGGCCGGCGGCAACTCCGTCTTCTCCGGCTTATGCGCCACGATCTCTTTCGCGCGTCCAAGCACCGTCTCGTACTCCGCCACTTGCTCCTTGATCATCCCTTCAACTTCGTCCGCGCTGACAACGCCCTCGCGCACGAGTCGTTCGGCATACTTCGCGCGCACGCCAGGATGCGCCTTCACGCGCGCGTACATTAACGGCTGCGTGTAGCTCGGCTCGTCGCCTTCGTTATGGCCCAAGCGGCGGAAGCCGACGACATCAAGCACCACGTCCTTGTTGAACTCTTGCCGGAAATCGAGCGCGAGCCGCAGCACGCGAAACGCCGCTTCCGGGTCGTCGCCGTTAATGTGGAAGATCGGCAACTGCGTCATGCGCGCCACGTCGGTCGAATAGATCGTCGAACGGCCCGCCTGCGGCGACGTGGTGAAGCCGATCTGATTGTTGATGATGATGTGGATCGTGCCGCCCGTGCGATAGCCCTTGAGGTCTGCGAGGTTCAGCGTCTCCATCACGATGCCCTGCCCCGCGAATGCGGCGTCGCCGTGCAGCAGCACCGGCAGCGTGCGGTCGATCACCTGCTCGCGCGGCGTGCCCTCATCGCGCTCCATCGCATCTTGCCTAGCACGCACCAAGCCTTCGACCACCGGATCGACGAACTCAAGATGGCTCGGATTCGGCGACAGGTTGAGCTTGATCTTGCGCCCGTCGCCTAAATCGCGCACACCCTTCGCGCCCTGATGATATTTCACATCGCCTTCATCGGCCGGGAAGTTCGGATGCACCGACCCTTCAAACGCAGTGAAGATGCGTTCGGCAAATTCGCCGACCACGTTGGCCAGCACATTCAAACGCCCGCGATGCGCCATGCCGAGCGTGATGTCTTCGACGCCTCGCGCGGCGGCGCGCACGACGAGTTGATCTAAGAGCGGAATGATCGTCTCGCAACCTTCGAGCGAAAAACGTTTCTGCCCTAGATATTTCGTGTGCAGAAAACGCTCGAACTGTTCCGCCTCAATCAACTTCGCCAGCAGTTGCTTCTGCACGTCCGGCGCAATCGGCTGCGGCTCGACAAACTCCTCGCGGATGCGCTCGCGTATCCAAACCTTCTGCTCCTTGCTCTGGATGTGCCGATACTCGATGCCGACCTTGCCGCAGTAAGCGCGCAGCAGGATGTCTAAAATCTCGCGCAACATCGCGCTCTCTTTGCCCGCCAAACCGCCCGTGATGAACTCGCGATCCAAATCCCAGATCGTCAAACCGTAAGTCTCTATGTCTAACTCCGGGTGATACTGCACGGGCAGCGCGTTCAACGGATCGATGTCCGCGACCAGATGCCCGCGCACGCGATAGGCGTTGATCAACTCCAGCACGCGCGCCTGTTTGACGATCTGCTCGCGCGTGCGGTCGCCGCCAAAGAGCGAAGGATTGTAGTCGCGTGACCAACGCAAAGGCTGATGCGCGATGCCGAGGTCGCGGAAGATGTGGACATAAAAATCCTGCTCGCCGAGCAACAACTGATGCACATAGGCGAGGAACGCGCCCGACTCCGCGCCCTGCACGATGCGATGATCGTAGGTCGAAGAGATCGTCATCGTCTTGCTGATGCCGAGTTGCGACAAGGCTTCGGCCGTCATCGCGTGATATTCGGCCGGATACTCAATCGCGCCGGTGGCGATAATGACCGCCTGACCGGCCATCAAGCGCGGCGTCGAGGCGACCGTGCCAATCGTGCCGGGGTTCGTCAAGCTCACGGTCGTGTCCTGAAAATCGGGCACGCCGAGTTTGCCGCTTCTAGCACGCTGCACCACATCGTCGTAAGCCTTGATGAACTGCGAGAACGTGAGCGCGTTCGCGCCTTTGATGTTCGGCACGAGCAGCGTGCGCGTGCCGTCTTTCTTCTGTACGTCAATCGCCACGCCGAGATTGACGGCCGCACGGCGCAGGCGCGTGGGCGTGCCCGCGGTGACGACGAAGCCGTCGTTCATCTGTGGATACTTATCGAAGGCGCGCAGCAGGGCGAACGCGATCAAGTGTGTGAATGAGACCTTCCGTTGCTCGCGCTCTTGCAGATGGCGATTGATGATCAGCCGATTCTCTTCCAATACTTTAACGGGCACTTGCCGGTTCGAGGTCGCGGTCGGCACACCGAGACTCGTCTCCATATTCTCGACGATCTTCAACGCCGCGCCACGAATCGGCGCACCCTCGCCTGGCACGGCCAACTGCGGAACTTGCGCGGCCGGCGTGGGCGTCGTTTGCGCTGACAAGAACGGCGGCGGGACGTTTGCGGCCGGTGCGTCTGCGCTCTGCACAGTTGCGGCCGTTGCCGTTGCACCCCCATTGCTCTGTGTCGTTGCGCCCGCCGCGCCCAGCAGTTCCGTGAAGTATGCGCGCCACGACTCGTCCACGAGCGCGGGGTCGCTGCGGAAGCGTTGCAGCAACGACTCCACGTAGGTCGCATTCGCGCCGAAGTTGTCGGCGATGACGGCGGAGAGATCGGGCTGGTTGGATTGCGTGCTCAAAGCTATGTCACCTCGAATTTCGCGCGCCGTTTACACACCCGCGCGCGGGTCAATCGTCCAAGCTGTGCCGGTTGAAATTAGATGATAGCCTATCACTATGGACGCTTCTAGTTAAGCGGAGGTGATGCGGTAGGTGCTGAGCGAAGAGGACAAGAAGTCAGTCCCACCTGCAATAGCGAGCAGGTCTGTTGCGTAACACTCACCCGCCCGCTACCGCAGGCGGTACTGACAGTCTGCCGGTGGCCAACAGCAGTTCAGCGTTGAGAATGGCCGCGCCGGCCGCGCCGCGAATCGTGTTGTGGCTGAGCATGACGAAGCGATAGTCGAGCACGCGGTCGGGTGCGAGGCGACCGATGGTGACGCTCATGCCATTGCCCGCGTCGCGATCAAGGCGCGGCTGCGGCCGGTCGCGCTCGGCGCGCACGACGAGCGGATGCGCTGGCGCGGTGTGCAGACGCAACTCCTGCGGGAGCGAAGTGTACGAGGCGAAAGCATCATGAACCTCTGCCAGCTCAGCAACCCGCGCTAGTTTCACGCGCACGGCGGCCATGTGCCCGTCCGAGACGTTGACGCGATGGCACAGCGCGCTCACCGCCATCGGCGCGGCAGCGATCTGGCCATCATCGTAGCGACCAAGAATCTTTACCGTCTCCGCTTCGATCTTCTCTTCTTCACCCGCGATGAACGGCAGCACGTTGTCCACCACATCTAACGAAGCGACGCCGGGATAGCCCGCGCCGGAGAGTGCCTGCATCGTCGTCGCCACGACCGCCGCGACGCCGAAGCGCGCATGCAAGGGCGCGAGCGCAAGCGCGAGCATGATCGTCGAGCAGTTTGGATTGGTGACGATGAACCCGCGCTCGCCGTAAGTCGCGCGCTGTTGGTCGAGCAACGCGAGATGGGCGTGATTGACTTCGGGGATCAAGAGCGGAACGTCCGCGTCCATGCGAAAG
>JANMAD010000249.1:0-10004 GCA_031359515.1 Acidobacteriota bacterium
GGATCGAGCGTCGCCTGATGTGCGCCTTTGTAGAAGACTTTGGGCAGCGTCTCTTTCTCTGGTCGCCGGACGTTGACCGCTTCGCGCCCCACGATGCGCGTCACTTTCGCGTTCGGATCGTTCATGTCGCCGACGAGCAACGCTTCCACCGGGCAGACGACGACACACGCCGGCTCAAGCCCCATGTCAATGCGGTGCGCGCAGAAGTTGCACTTCTCGGCGGAGTGGTCGGCCGGGTTGATAAAGATCGCGTCGTAGGGGCAGGCGGCCATGCAGGCTTTGCAGCCGATGCAGATCGCTTTATCGAAATCAACGATGCCGTCCGTGCGTTGGAACATCGCGCTCGTGGGGCAGGCGGCCACACAGGGTGCGTGCTCGCATTGATTGCAGCGCGTGACTTGATGCGCCCGCCGCGCCTGCGGAAAGACGCCCACGACCACGTGCTTGACGTAGGTGCGCGTGACAGAGACGGGCACGGCGTTCTCAGACTTGCAAGCCGTCGTGCAAGCATGACAGCCGATGCAGCGCGTCTGATCGATCACTTTGATCCAGCGCGGTGCGGGGGTGCGCACTGCCTCTTGCTCCGCCATTCACATCTCCCGTCTTGCGAACTGCTGTTAGAATGAAACGTGAACGCTTCTACACTTTAATGTGCTAAACAGTCAATCATAATTTCCGCGCCGGATGGAAGAGAGCGCAAACGCGATGATGAAGTTGTCAGTATTTCGCTGCGAGGAGACGGATAAGGGGCTGCGCCTCGACGCTTTTCTCGCCGCGCGACTTACCCATCTCAGTCGCATGCGCATTGCCCAATTGCTGTTAGCGGGGGCCTGTACCGTCAACGGCGCGGCGGGCGCGGCGGGCCGACTCGTACAACCCGGCGATCTGATCGAGATAATGCCGGGCGATGCTGCGCCGAATGCGCTGACGCCGGAGCCGTTGCCGCTTGAAATTATTTATGAGGACGACGAACTGCTCGTCGTGGATAAGCCGGCGGGCCTGCTCGTCCACCCGACGCGCGGCGTTAAAACCGGCACGCTCGTCAACGCGCTCGCCTACCATTTAAACAGAGCGCAGCTTGCGGCATGCGGATTTTGGCTTGAAACCAATTCTGAGGCCGCTTTGCTTTCAGCTAAGCCGCAAGCCGCAATCCCCAAGCCGCAATCATTCATCCGGCCCGGCCTCGTGCATCGGCTCGACCGGGCGACTTCGGGCTTGATAGTCATTGCCAAGACGCAACGCGCGCTCAGCATTCTGACGCGCCATTTCCAGCAACGGCTCGTCGCGAAAAGTTATCTCGCGCTCGTGCGCGGGCCGGTGCTGGTGGATGAGTGCGTAATTGACGCGCCAATCGGGCGTACGGCTGAGGAGCGGCCGCACTGGGGCGTGTTGGCGACGGGGAGACCGGCGCAGACGCAGCTCAAGGTCATCGCGCGTGATGCTGACGTGACGCTGGTCGAGCTTGTGCCCGTGACCGGCCGCACCAATCAGTTGCGCATACATTGCGCGCATGCGGGCCACGCCATCGTGGGCGATGAGTGGTACGATGAATTGAGTATGCGCGACGGCGCGCACGAGCGGCTGTGCCTGCATGCGGCGCGGCTCGCGTTCAATCATCCGACGGGCGGGCGTTGGCTTGAGTTCGCGTCACCGCTGCCGGCGGAGATCGTGTCCTTGCGCGCGGCGTTGGCGGCAGCTTGAAGCGGAGCGCGTTGCTTTATTGTTGACTCGGTCCCTGTTTCAGCGTACAAGACCGACTTGGCTTGCGGTCTTAAATTCAAAACATAAGTGAGTTGAGCTATGGAACCGATTCGTGCGCCATTGATAGTCGGGGTGATCAGTCTGGGGAGCGGCGTGGTGTTGTTGCTCGCGTGGTGGCTAATCAGCCAGCCGGGCAATACGATGCTACGCTTCATGCACGGGCTGTTCTTCGGGTTGGGGATGCTGCTCAGTATCACCGGCGGCTTCCTCGCGGTCTGCATCGGGCTAGTCTATCTGATGTATTTCTTCATGCAGCCCCGCGCAGCGAAGGCAGCGAAGTAAACTTAACATGATGCGGCCGGGGAGAGCTTATGAGCGAGGACGAGAAAGAGGCGATCACCTTCAACGATGATCAGCAGAATATGTTCGGCGCGGCGGAGGCGAATCAGGCCGGCGACCCTGTGCGCCCGCGCGAGCCGGGGGGCGACCCTGTGCCCGATGTGCATCTCGAACCATTGGTGCCGAGTGCAGCGCCCGCCGCGGAAGACGAACCGAAACACCAGATCGTAACGACACGCGGCACAGGCGGGACAGACATCACGGGCGGCACAGACAAATATGGCCCCGGTGGTCTCGCCGACAGCGAGAATGCTGAGAGCGGCACAACGGGCGCGACCGAGACCGGCGACATCACGGGCGCAAGCTCGACGCACGCGGGCGCAGGCGGCGAGATGGGCCAGACGGGCGGCACAGGCACAGCCCCAAACACGGTCGGCAACGTCGGGCAGGAATAACTGTGTGCATAGCTGTATCGAGTTGCGTATATGGCGACAGACACGCAGGCGACTTTTCATGCGCTCCTCGTCGAAGGCATTCCCGGCATCGGCAAGACCACGCTGATCGACGCGCTGCTGCGCCGGCACGTTGCCGCGGCCGGCGCAAGGCAGGTCCGCACGCTCGTATATCTCAGCCAGACGCACACCTATGGCCCGCTTGCGCCCGGCGAGGACGCGGGCACACTCACCGTCCACGATAACCTTGCACACCTTGAGCAGATCGTGCGTATGGTCGAATGGCTAAGGGCCGGTGTGCAACAGCAGACGCGCCCGGCCTGTTTCGTGCTGATCGACACCTTGCACTTAACCCACTGCGTCCGCCCCGGTGTGTTGACGTGGGCGGACGCCGCGCCGTTCGACCGCCGGCTGGCCGCTGCCGGCTGCAAACTACTTGTGCTGCAAGCGGCGGCAGAAGTCGTGTGGCAACGCGCTATCGAGGCGCGGGCGGATTGGCCCTTCTTGCGCGAGTACGCGGCGAAGTTTGGTAGCACGCACGAAGAGTTGCACGATTATTTCATGTCGGAGCAGACCGCGTTCGCGCGCATGTACGAGCAGACGGCACTGCCGAAACTGTTATGCGCCAACGATGCGACGCTGGCGGAGATAGTTGACAGGGCGGACGAGTTCTGGCGGGGTGGCGCGCAACGGGCGGCGGAGCGCGGCGCATGAGTTTTGTATCGGCTCGCCGCCGAATCAAGTTGACATCGCCACGCGAACATAATAAAAGTTTCCACACGTTCTCGCAGTCCGCCGCAACTAGCACAGCAAGTCCCCTTGAAAGCAGCCGGCTCCTGTTGGAACGTATGACCCGTACGACACACGCTTCTCCCCTGAAGGCGAATGTAACCGATGTGCAAAGGCTAATTCCCCCGCTTGCCACAATCCAGCCCGGCTGGCCGATGGGAGCGGTTTGATGATCAGTCAAGGCGACTTCGATAAGTTCGTTACAAGTTACAACACCGATTACTACTATCTCCTGACCCGCGCCGCCAGTGGCAGTTACGACTGTCTGATCTCTTCGTTTCGGGTGCTCAATGACCTGTACGAAGTCGTGATCAAGCTGCACGACGCGACGCATCTCGACTTCAAAGTCGTGCCTTACCCGCTCACGTTTCGAGCGAGCGACGCCTTTTTGGCGGGACTCGGCTTCAATACGAATCAGATCGCGAACATCTACGGCTTCCTGGAGCACGTGAAGCGGACGCAAGGGCAGGAATTCGAACAGTGTATCGAAACGACTGAACCTTTGAAGTGCGCCGTCGCAGGCTTCCCCCATGACACAAGCTGATATTGCCCACTTGATCGAGACTCATCGTGATGAGTTAGTCCAATGTTGGGTGCAGACAGTACGTGCGGATCAGTCGATCCAGTCGGACGCTGATCTGTCTGAAGGCGGGTTGATCGATCACGTGCCCGTGCTGCTCGACGAAGTGTGTGCGATCTTACGCGCGGGCGAACAACCCGGTATCTACAATATGCATGAAGCGCGTGTGCATGCCTACACGCGCTTCCGGCAAGGTTATCGGGCGCGCGATCTCGTCCGCGAGGTCGCGCTCTTGCGGTTGCTGCTCATCAATCACATCAACTCAGCGCTCACGGCTGAACTAGCGGGTGTCGCGTTGCAGGAATACTTCGCCGTCATGCACTCGCTCAATCTCTATCTCGACGAAGAGTTGCGCTACGCCGTCGCCATCTTCACCGAAGGCATCGGCGCGCTGCCGCAACCGGCGCTGGTCTAAAGCGAACCAGCCCAGCGCCCATTCGCGGCCCTACAAGAACGCCAACCTGATTCGCCACGCACAACGATGGCCCACAAGTAGAGACCTATCCACGAAGTCACACGAAACAACACGAAATGAGTTGCCTCTGCTTCGTGTTGTTTCGTGTGACTTGGTGGGTAAATGCTTTGCGCTCTCTATTCCAATCTGATTGGTTGCGCTTCAGTCTTTTCTAACTACGGTCTCGCGCTCGTGCACCACCGTCGTGTTGTCGGTCGTGCTGCGCCCACGTGCGCTCATGGCGATGATCGCGATGATGGCGAGCAGTCCGAGCGCGCCGAGCGCGATCCACATCGGATTAACTGACTGCGTCGTCGTGCGCGTGACCTGCACACTCGGCGGCGCGGCCTGGGTCGAAGTGGTGGTGGTCTGCGTCGTCTGCGAGCTATTGCTGGTGCCGCCGCTCTGTTGCGCGGTCGCCGTTTGCGGTAGGAACGTCAGCGCGAAGGCGAGGCTCAAGAGCGCAGCCAGACTCACAAGGTTGAAGTTTCTCATCGTCTCTCTCTCCTTATCGAATGTTCTCTTCGTGGCCCGGCCGCGACACCTGCGCCGTCTCTAACATGGCGGGCGCGTCAGCCTGACAGTAAAATCTTAGTACACATCGCTGCTCTACTCTGAGGCAGCCGTTAAAGCCTTGCTTGGGCGCGTTTACGGTGTATTGACCGCAAGGGCGCTGGAAGCAAACGAGACATGCGCGGGGCGCATGCAGGGGTCATAGCGAGTTTCGGGCCGCACTAATACCAAGGGGCAGGGAGTAAAGAGGTCGGACTATCCACGAACCTATACGAAGCAGCACGACACAACTGACTCGCTCGAATGGTTTCGTGGCGGGCTTTTCCTGTGTCCCAATCTTGTAAGGCCTGATTTTTTTGATAAACAAATCCACTAACCCGCCGCTTGCGCCGCTAGACATTGCTTGGCTTGGGCATTAACTTATTGTGTCATTCTAAGGGGTCGCTTCCGCTTCTTCATCAACGTCGAAGCGCTGCCTTAAGGCGGGCATAAAGTAAAGACCTCGCATCCGCGTTAAGGTGGGCGCGAGGTCTCTACCTGGCAAGAGACACCCTCCTGCCGGGAGCGTAGGGCGGCGGCGGCGGCAGCTTGCTGTTTAAGCCAATGCTTCGCTATGATGCTTCCCGCCTGAATCCAGTTTTTAGGAGTACCCCCGCTTGAACCAACCAACTCCTCGTATCCTGTTCGTGGACGACCACGAAGACACGCGTGTCATCATCGTTACTCTGCTCAACCTGCGCGGCTATCAGGTGACGGCCGCGGCGAGCGTCGCGGAAGGGGTCGAACTGGCGCGCACGCGTGCCTTCGATCTCTATCTGCTCGATAGCCGGTTCGCCGACGGCACGGGGCGCGAGTTGTGCGAGCAGATACGGGAGATCGATGCGGACACGCCGATTGTCTTCTATTCGGGGGCTACGCCGACGCAGCAGGAATTGGATCTCGCGTGCGGCGCGCAAGGTTTTGTCGTAAAGCCTTCGATAGATACTCTAACCCGCACGATTGAACAGACAATTTAGCCGTTGGTCGTTGGCAGCGATGCCTGCGCACACCGGGCAACTCGGTGGACGTGCAGTTCCTGCTCGGCATGCAGACGGGCGGACGCTTTCGCTTCTTCGTCAATGTCGAAGCGCTGCCGTGAAGAGCAAGGCTGAGGAATGAAGCATGAAGCATGATGGATGAAAGGGACATACTCTGATTCATCCTTCATCCTGTAAGAAAGAGCGGGGCGAGTGTTCACTGAACAATCGCCCCGCTCTTTCATTAACGTACCGACCGACGGCGCAACGCAAGGGTTGCGTCTGGGGTTGTGGGTGGAATGTCGGTCGGCGCGTTAAGCTCGTTTGATGTTGCGTGCGGCGGCCTGCACCCGTGTGTTGGCTGCGCCATCGCTCGCGTTCTGCTTAGCGTCGGCGGGCGCGTCGTGCGTCGCCTGCGTGCGCTCGATCCGCGCGCTGATGCGGCGGTCGAGGTCGGCGATCTGTTCGGGCGTAAGCCGGTGAATGTTCGGTTGATTGTGATAGACCTTCGCGCCGGTCACGATGTCCGCGAGCTTGAAGCCGTGCCGTTCGGCTTTGGCCGTCAACTCCGCAATCGTCAATGGCGGCGGCACGAGCGAGAGCGGCGAAGGTTTCTCCTCTAACACTTCCGGCACGGTTGCCGGGCGCGCTGCGCTCATGGATAACTCGCTGCCCGACTCGCGCGCCATGTGCTCGATGAAATCTTTGAACGTGATGTCGCCGGTTAATTCAAAGCCGACCTCGAAGGCCGGGCTGTTCGACTTGACGACTTGAAAGACGCGCACGATCTCGCCCGCGCGCTCCTGCAAAGAGACCTCGACCATGATGTCCACGAAGTATTCGAGACCCGAAGCCGTCATCGGCAACACGCGCCCGACCTCGTTATCTTCCTTCGCCTCTTTGCCCTTCGCCGGAATCTGATCCACGATCACGACCGACTTGCCGCTCTCGATGCACAGCCGCCGCAACACGCCTTGCAGGATCATCTGGTCAGCCGCCAACTCTTCCGCCGAAGGTTGGGCTAGATGGTCGCCCGTGCGCTCGCGCACCGCCGTCAACATGTCGCTATGCTTCGCGCTGAAATAAGACGCCCACGAATCGAGCGCATAGCAACCATAGTTCTGCTCGCGGCCTTCGCCGCTCAATGCCCAGTCAATGAACTCCGGCAACTCGTCCGCCTGCTCGATCTCCAAACCATCAAAGACTGTCCCGTTGCCCTTTAACAAGCGCGACTTGCGTTCCACATCGAAAATGCAGAGGCGGCCGATGTCGGCATCCGCCATCGAGCGCACAAAATAACTCTTGCCGACGCCTGCGCCGCCGCGCACCGCCAACACCAGCCGCTGCTGGCGCGGTCGCCGGCTCAGCGGATTGACTCTCGGTCTCGTCGTGTGATTGCTCATCCTCGTCTCCTTCAACAGTTCACTTCGGGAGTAGGCGCGTGTGCCTGACGCGCCCCTAAAACAGCCCGCACCATCTCGGTGGCCGGCTAACTGGCGCGGGACTATAACACGTTTCATGCAGGAATGGAATACTGTTGCAAGCGTGATACAGAAATATTTTAGATTAATTTTGAGCCAACCGACAGGATTGCAGTAGCATGAACGGGCAATGGCTACGAAAGAACAGGGACAGCCGCCGGCCCAGCAGGACACGGCCGGACAGAGCGCCGCCTTCGAGCGCGCAACCGCCGAAGTGCCCAGCCACTACGATCCGGATGGCGCGCATCGCGAAGCAGCCGCAGACAGCGCCTCCGTCAGTCCGTTGCCAGCGCTGCCCGGCGCACAACCGCCCGCAGAGTTCACAGGATTAAAGTTGACAGAGACGGGCGAGGTCGCGGGTGGCATCCCTGCGATCATATCCACCATGAAATACGCATGGCAGGAGATGGGCGTAGGTCGTAGTCTCAAGACGCTGGCGCGCATCAATCAGCCCGCCGGCTTCGACTGTCCCGGTTGCGCTTGGCCCGAGCCGGACAGCGCCCGCCCGCACATAGAGTTCTGCGAGAACGGCGCGAAGCACGTCGCGGATGAGGCGACGACGAAGCGCATCACCCCGGAGTTCTTCCGCGCGTGGAGCGTGCCGCAACTCGCCGCGCAGACTGACCTGTGGCTCAATCAACAGGGCCGTCTGACCTCACCGATGCTGCGTCGGGCGGGCAGTGATCATTACGAGCCGATCAATTGGGACGCAGCCTTCACGCTGATCGCCGATGAATTGAACGCGCTCGCGTCGCCCGATGAGGCGATCTTTTACACTTCGGGGCGCACGAGCAACGAGGCTGCGTTTCTCTATCAACTCTTCGTCCGGCAGTACGGCACGAACAATCTGCCCGACTGCTCGAACATGTGTCACGAATCGTCGGGCACGGCGTTGACCGAGACCATCGGCGTGGGCAAAGGTACGGTAACGCTGGATGATTTCGCGCTCGCGGACGCGATCTACGTCATCGGGCAGAATCCGGGCACGAACCATCCGCGCATGCTTACCGCGCTGCAACAAGCGAAGCGGCGCGGCTGTCGCATCGTCCACATCAACCCTCTGCCGGAGACGGGGCTGCGCGCCTTCAAGCATCCGCAGGAAGCGCTGCATCTGCTCGGCGCGGGCACGCCGCTCGCCGATCTGTTTCTGCAAGTCAGTATCAACGGCGATGTCGCGCTCTTAAAAGGCGTGATGAAAGAGGTGCTTGCAACTGAAGCGGAACGACCCGGCGCGGCGCTGGATCATGACTTTATACGCGCGCACACAGTCGGCTTCGCCGAGTTCGCGGCCGCCCTCGCGGCCGTGACATGGGATGAGCTTGTCGCGGCGAGCGGCGTGCCGCGTGCGGAGATGCGCGCCGCCGCAGACATCTATCTCAAGGCGGAGCGCGTCATCGTTTGTTGGGCGATGGGCTTGACGCAGCACAAGAACGCGGTCGCCAACATACAAGAGATCGTCAACCTATTGCTCTTGCGCGGGAACATCGGTCGCCCCGGCGCGGGCGCGTGCCCCGTGCGCGGGCACAGCAACGTGCAGGGCGACCGCACAATGGGCATCTGGGAACGCCCGACCAGACCTTTCCTCGACAGCCTCGCGCGCGAGTTCAATTTCACGCCGCCCCACGCGCATGGCTACGACACGGTCAACGCGATCAAGGCGATGCATGCGGGCGCGGCAAAGGTTTTCTTTGCGCTGGGCGGAAACTTTCTCTCGGCTACGCCGGACACGGAGTACACGGCTGCGGCCTTGCGCCATTGCCGGCTCACCGTTCACGTCTCGACCAAACTCAATCGCGCGCATTTGATCACGGGTGCGCAGGCTTTGATCTTGCCCTGTCTCGGCCGGACGGAGCGAGACGTGCAGGCGACGGGCGAGCAGTTCGTCAGTTGCGAGAATTCGATGGGCGTGGTGCAAGCTTCGCGCGGGCGTCTGACTCCGGCGAGCGAGCATTTGTTGAGCGAGCCATTGCTCGTCGCACGGCTGGCCGCCGCCACACTTGGGGGGCGCAGCAGCGTAGATTGGCTGGAGCTTGCTGCTGACTACGACCGCATACGCGCGGGCATAGAGCGCGTCCTGCCGGGCTTTGATGAGTACAACCGGCGTGTGCGCACGGCGGGCGGCTTCTATCTGCCGAATGGAGCGCGCGAGCGTGAGTTTATGACCGCCTCAGGCAAGGCGCAGTTCACCGTCCACCCTTTGCCGCACAACGAGCTTGCGCCCGGTCAGTTCTTGATGCTGACGATGCGCAGCCACGATCAATTCAACACAACGATCTATAGTCTCGATGATCGCTATCGCGGCATCTTCAACGAGCGACGCGTCGTGCTGCTCAACGCCGATGACATTAGAGAGGCCGGTTTGCATAAGCGACAGGTCGTCGATCTCATCAGCCATTTCAATGGGGAAGA
This sequence comes from Acidobacteriota bacterium, assembly GCA_031359515.1. Classification (GTDB taxonomy): domain Bacteria; phylum Acidobacteriota; class Blastocatellia; order Pyrinomonadales; family Pyrinomonadaceae; genus QHXQ01. The sequence goes on from JANMAD010000249.1 coordinate 9,735, forward strand.
GCGTATCGCGCACCGCTTCCTCGTCGTGCCCTACCACATCCCCCGTCGTTGCGCCGCCACCTACTTTCCCGAAGCCAACGCGCTTGTGCCCATCAATCACGTCGCCGATAAAAGTAATACTCCGGCCTCAAAGTCGGTCGTCATTACGATCAAACCGACAACTGATAATTAACTCAAACTCGGCGCGTCCATAACAGCAGGCGATTGCTTGTCATCTTTGGGTCACGTAGTTAAGTCAGTACCGCCTGCGGTAGCGGGCGGGTGTGTAGT
>JANMAD010000504.1:0-3720 GCA_031359515.1 Acidobacteriota bacterium
CCTTTGCGGCTTTGCGTGCGTCTCCTATTCGCAATATAGAGACTCACGCAAAGCCGCAAAGGCGCAAAGATTTGCAACAAGTATGGGGTAAAGTTCCGCAGCATGTCAGCAAAAATCGAAGGCACGGTCGCGCCCTGTGAGGCGCGTGCCCCATTACCGGAAGTCGAAGCGAGCGTCATTGTGATCTTCGGCGCATCGGGCGATCTGAGTAAGCGCAAACTCGTCCCCGCGCTCTACGATCTCTTTCATGCGGGCTGCCTCAAGCGCAACTTCGCCGTGTTAGGCGTGGGCCAGGCCGCTTGGTCGGATGATGAATTTCGCACGACGATGCGTGCGGGCGCAGAGCAGTCGGAAGACGTTGATGATTTCAACGCGGGCAAGTGGGACGAGTTCGCGGCGCACATGACCTACATGACCGGCGACTTGCATGCTGATGCGACGTATGCCGAAATCACCGCCCGCCTCGACAAACTCCACGCGCAAGTCGCCGCCGGCGACAAGCAGAACCGGCTCTTCTATTTTTCGACCCCGCCTTCGCTTGCGCCCGCCATCGTGCAGCATCTCGGCGCGGCCAACTTGCACGATGAGACAAACGGCTGGGCGCGCATCGTCGTGGAAAAACCGTTCGGCCGCGATCTCAAATCGGCGCAGGCGTTGAATGCAGAGATCGCCGCCGTCTTCGCCGAACATCAGGTCTTTCGCATAGACCATTATCTCGGTAAAGAGACAACGCAAAACATTCTCGTCTTTCGGTTCGGCAACTCGCTCTTCGAGCCGGTCTGGAATCGCAACTACGTTGACTATGTCGAGATCACCGCCGCCGAGACGCTCGGCATCGGCGGGCGCGCAGGTTACTACGAAGAGGCCGGCGCATTGCGCGACATGGTGGCCAACCATCTGCTGCAACTGCTCGCGCTCACCGCGATGGAGCCGCCCATCGCTTTCGACGCGGACTCTGTGCGTGAAGAGAAGGTGCAACTGTTTCGTTCGATCCGACCGATGAAGCCGGAAGATGTGGCGCTGAGAACGGTGCGGGGCCAATATGGCGCAGGGCGGGCGGACGGCGCACAAGTGCCTGCTTATCGCGACGAGCAAGGCGTCAAACAGGATTCCAATACTGAGACCTACGTCGCCATCGAGTTCTGCATCGAGAACTGGCGTTGGGCGGGCGTGCCGTTCTACGTACGCACGGGCAAGCGGCTCGCGCGCAAGGTGTCCGAGATCGCCGTGCATCTCAAACGCACACCGCAGACGCTGTTTGCGCGCACGGCCGAAGATCAGCTTGAACCGAACGTGATCGTCTTGCGCATCCAACCCGACGAAGGCATGACCGTCACGCTCGCCGCCAAGTTGCCCGGCATGGAGATGCACACCGGCACGGTGCACATGGTCTTCAACTACGAATCCGGTTTCGGCGTCCACACCGCCGCCGCGTATGAGACGCTGCTCTTGGACGCGCTGCAAGGCGACGCGACCCTCTTCACCCGGCGCGACGAGACGGAAGCCGAGTGGCGTTTGATCACACCAATTGAAGAGGCTTGGGCACAGCAGACGCCACCGCAATTCCCCAACTATGCGGCGGGCAGCGACGGCCCCCGCGCCGCGAATGAACTACTAGCCCGCGCGGAGCATCGTTGGCGTTCGCTGGGGACGAGTCACCAGGACGCACAGGTTGCCGCCGAGACAACGCATACTGAAACTAAGGACGGGGTGAAAGTGCCGGGCGGAGAGGCGGCGGCGCAGGCGTGATGAGATTGGTAACGTAGCTTGCTCCTAAATCAGTCCTTACGAGATTGGGACAGAAGCAAAAAGCTGATCCACGAAATCACACGAAACAGAACATGAAACTCTCTGGCGTTTCTTCGTGTTTGTTCGTGTGATTTCGTGGGTCATTTCCGGGTTGTGTCCTAAGTTCATATATTTCGATTTGGAGACAGTAAAGGGCCGGCTGCGCCCTCGCAACGCAGCCGGCCCGGCCTCGCACATGGTTTCCTTATTGGGGGAAACAATGAGTAGGTGCCGCAGAAGGTAGCATCGAATGTGCGGTTAGGCAAGAGTAAAACTGGCGCAGTGAACGCCGGGCGAATAATTTAACCGATACCCCATGTGCCTGAAATCTACTGTGCCTCACAACAACGGGAGTTAGCGCCGCCGGATGCCAACTCGCCGGGCGGCGGTTATACTTGCTGCCGCTCGAATCAGTTCGCCCGCAGACGCTTCTATTTTGCAGATCACTTTCTTAGGCACAAGCGCAGGCGTGCCGACCAAAGCGCGCAACGTCTCGGCCGTCGCGCTCAAACTGCCCCAACGCGCGGAGGTATGGCTGTTCGACTGTGGCGAAGCGACACAGCACCAACTCCAACACACAGACCTGCGCCATAGCCAACTGCGCCGCATCTTCATCACGCACCTGCACGGCGATCACGTCTATGGTCTCATGGGTCTCTTGGCCACCTGCGGCATGGCCGGCCATGCGCAGCCGATAGACATTTATGGCCCGGCCGGTCTCGACGAGTACGTGCGTATGTCCGCACACTTTTCGCGGCTGCGACTCGGCGAGCATGTGCAGGTGCAAACAGCGCAAGCCGGTGTGATTTATGAGGATGAAGAGTTCGCAGTCAGTTGTGCGAGCCTGCGCCATCGCGTGCCGGCGTTTGGTTATCGGGTGACAGAGAAGGAGCGCGCGGGCCGGTTCAACGTCGAGCGCGCTGCCGCCCTCGGTATCCCGTCGGGGCCGCTTTATGGCAGACTGAAGCGCGGCGAAACCATCACCTTGCCGGATGGTCGGATGATCAACAGCGCGGAGTTGTGCGCGCCGCCCGAGCGCGGGCGCGCGTTCGTCTATTGCACCGATACAGTGCGCTATAAAAATTCTGTTGCCTTAGCGCACGCCGCAGATGTGCTGATCCATGAAGCGACTTTCGTAAGCGCGGATGAAGACCTTGCGCGCCAGAGTATGCATTCGACCGCAATGGATGCGGCTCGCGTCGCACGTCTTGCGGGCGTTCGCCAACTTGTCTTGACGCACATCAGTCCGCGCTACGCGCCAGGCAATTTGTTCACGCCCGATGATCTGCTGCGGCAGGCGTGCGCCGTTTTCCCACAGACCATCATCGCGCACGACTTTATGAACATTGAGATTCCGCGCCACGCTGGAGAGAAAGAATGAGCGGCGCTCAGACATCAATCAGAATCCAGTCTATTGAAAGTGGCCGAACAGAGGTTTAGAGTGTGCGGCGTAAACATAATAATTGCAGACGGGCTCCACCTTTGGAAGAACATATGAAACCAATCAACACTTTGCTGGTCGCGGCTTTGAGTTTGTTGTTTTGTGCAGTCGTACCGGCGCAAACCGCGCTAGCAACAAAAGCAGCGACGTTGAACAATGCGCCCGTGCCTGCGCCCATCGAGTTGGCGCTTGATGCCAGCGATGCGCCGCGCCGCGTGCTGCATGCGCGCATGAATATCCCGGTCACACCGGGGCCGCTGACGCTCTACTATCCGGCGTGGATTCCCGGCGAGCATGGCCCGACCGGCCCCATCACCGATCTGGTCGCCATCAAATTCACCGCCGGTCGGCAGACGCTCGCATGGGAGCGCGATCAGGCCGACATGTTCACGTTTCATCTGACCGTGCCGCCCGACAGCGATACGCTTGATGCCGCGCTCGACTTTCTGATGACCACGAACACCGAAGGCTTCTCGGCGGGTGCGTCGGCG
>JANMAD010000272.1:0-7102 GCA_031359515.1 Acidobacteriota bacterium
TTACGCCGTCGCGTGGTGAGTCTGAAATACAGCAAGCGGGGATTTGAAGTCAGTACCGCCTGCGGTAGCGGGCGGGTACGGCGACTAAGACCCGCCCGCTACCGCAGGCGGTACTGACCCGGCCGCCGCTACTCTCACTTAAATTGCCCGAGTACTTATCTCCAACCAGTGAGGTAATCACGCAACGTCTGATACATCGCCGCAAACGAATCCGCGCAGAACAGGATCGGTTGATAGTTGGTTGGATCAAAATCGAGTTGCGCCGCCGCGTCCAGATCGAAGGTGCGCAACTGCACAACGCGCATCGCTGCTAATTCGCCTGCGGACGACAACAGTCCCGTTCCGTAAGCTTTCACCTCGCCGGCCTCGCGCAGCACACCGAACTCGATGGTGAACCAGTAGAGTCGGGCCAGTCGCGCGAACGCGACCTCGGTCTTCGCCCACCGGACAGCTTCGCCGAACAGCCGATTTAGTTCCGCCATGCGCTCGCTCGCCAGCCAGACGGCATGCCCGACAAACTCGTGTACCACGTCCGGCTCAGGCGTGTACTGCGGCGTCGAATGGTGGCGGATGTACTGCGCGCACAAGAACACACCGTTCGCCAGCGCGGAGAGAAAGACGCGCGGCTCAACCAGACCCGCGACCGGCTCTAAGCGAAAACCGCTGATCGCCTGCACCCGCGCGCTCACTTCGCGCATCTGCGGAATGCGCTCGCGCGACAGGTCGAGCCGGCGCACACACGCGAGATACTCGGCGCAGGCGTGCTGCTCATGCGCAGGCGTAAGGGCCGACTGAATGTCGCGCCATAGCTCATGCTCGGCGGGCGTGTAAGGCGCATCGGGGACGGGCGTGTCGGGTTGATAGCCCAAAGCGATGCGCGCGATCTCGTTGCGGCGGGCGCGATACGATTGATCACGGAAGCCGGGATGTTCGGGATCGAGGGCGACAAGCTGTTGCCGTTCTGCCAGCAGGTCAACGGTGTCGAGCGGCAACGTTGTCAGGTGAATCTTGTTGGCGGTTGTTTCATTGTGCGCTGTCATTGGGTCGCTTCTCCGTCCTATGTGGCGGCAAAAAAAACGGTCGCCGTTCTTTCACGTTAAAGAACGGCGACCGTTAATGCGGATAATCTGTCTTAGCTCATAGCTCGTGCGCTGCGCACATGCCGACAGCCCGCCAGCCCGTCCCTCCACGTGGGGCGCGCGTAGTAGTAATAATAGCGTCGGCTGTTAGCGTGTTTAATCATCTGCGCTCTGCGCTGCCGGTAGCAGCGCGTGTCTTGACCTTAAAATTTACCAGTCCCGCCTGTCAAGCGGTTTCGCAACCCACCCGCTCAATCCGCGAGGTAGCGTTGCATCAACTCATCCCAGCGCCCCTGCGCTTTGAGGATCAACTCGCAGACTTCGCGCACTGCGCCGTAGCCGCCCGCGAGTTGTGTGACGTAGTGCGCGGCGGCGCGCGTCTCGGCCGTTGCATCGGCGACGGCGACGGCGAACGCGACGCGGCGCATGAGGGGAATGTCTGTCACATCATCGCCGACGAAGGCAGTCTCATCCGCCGCGACACCGGCCGCCGTTAGCACCTCCGCAAACTCGACGAGCTTATTATGCGTGCCCTGCCGCACGTGCGCGATGCCGAGGTCGCGTGCGCGGCGTACGACGGCCGTCGCGGTGCGGCCGGAGATGATGCCGGATTGCAATCCCGCGCGGTGCAACAAGACGAGGCCGTGCCCGTCGCGTGTGTGAAAACTTTTCTGCTCGTCGAGTCTCCATGCAAGGTGATGCGCCCATCGGTCAACACGCCGTCGCAATCCAACAACAGTAACTTGACGCGGGCCGCGCGGCGCTCAATGTCGGCAAAATCAGGCATGCGGTCTTTAGCGTTCCTCGAAGATTGGAATCTCCGCGAGGCGCAATCCTCCACCCGCGCGTGTGAGGATGTAAACTGCCGTGATCGTCTTATCACGCCCTTCGGCTTTGGCCGTGATGTTGACATCAACCGCGAGGCGCTCGCCACCGACCGGCTCTGTGCGCAACACGCGCGTCTGCCACAACTCGGGTTGGATTTTGATAAAGCCCTTGGTGAAGTCGAGCAATTCGCCCGGCGCGACCAGCGCTTCGATCTCCGTCTTGCGCCCACTGCGAATCGCTTGATCGAGTTGGGTAAAGAACTGCTTCACAGGCTCGGCCGGCGCACTCGCGCTTGGCCCGGACTCGGCTTTTAAGCGCGCGGTGCGCGCGGCGAGCGTGGGGGCATAGCCGCCCTCGGCGCGCACGGCTTCGGTGTAACGCTGCAAGGCTTGGGCGGTCTCGCCTTTGCGGGAGGCGATCTCGCCCAGACCATAAGCACCCCATGCGAGTGTCGCGGGCAGCGGCAGTTTGTCATCGAGCGCAACGCGGAACTCGCGCTCGGCATCGGCGAGTTTATTCTGTTCGAGCAGCGCGCGGGCGAGCAGGATGCGCGCCTCTTGCATGAGCGGCGCGGTTTGCAGCATCGTGCGCGCGACCGTCTCGGCCCGCGCGTAGTCGCCGCCGCCAAAAGCGCGCGTCGCTTCATCCAGCCCGCCATCTGGCCAAGGCCCGCGCGGCGCAACGTCGTTGGCGTAGTCAACCTGCGGATAAAGTTTGTCCGGATCGATCTCCACGCGCACGAGTTTCGCCGTCGTCTTGAAATGCGCCTCGCCGAAATCCTGCGGTGCGAGCGTGACATCGGCGGTGAGTTGTTGCCCCGTGTCGGTCGTCGCGGCGACGGTCACGGTGACGCTCTGCGCGCCCGTGTTCCTGAGCGCCGAGACCCATTCAGGGCCGCGTTGTTGCGGGAGTCCGATCTGTAGATCAGTTTCGGTCGGCTGATCGAGTTGCGTGTCGAGCAAAGCCTTCAGACCCGCGCCGCCGCGCTCGTTCAGCGTGGCGCGCATGGCCGCGAGCGAGACTTCCCCGGTTTGCATCTGCGCGCGTAACACACTGATGAAGGCATCGCGGCCGACTGCGCGCTCGGCGAGTCGCCAGACCATTGCGCCTTTGTTGGCCACTGACGTTAAGTAAGTCGAGTCGAACGGCGTGGTCAATGCGAGCGGCGCATCGCGGCGGGCGATGGCCGTATAGGCGAGCCGTTGCCGCAGGCGTTCGGCATCGGCCGCTTCGCGCCCGAATTGTTTTTCGAGGAACGAGGCGGCGAGATAACGCACCAGTCCTTCGCGCACCACGCCAGAGCCTGCGCCGCGCACGGGCGTTGCGCCGCCGATCCACAGATGCGCCACCGCTTCACTGACAGCCAGCGCAGTTGTCGTATCAACTTTCGTGCGCCGGAACGCGGCCGCGTCGAGCAACAACGTGCCGCCCATGTCGAAGCCCGCCCCACGCCGCACAGCCACGAGCCGGAGAGGCGTGTCGGGCGTAGCGCCAAGCAAACTTGCGTAGTAGGTGCGCGCGGCGGCGGCGAGCGCGACGAGCGATTCGGCTTGCCGGCGTTCGTCCGCGCCCGCGCCGGCGAACATATACGCGCTCACGCCACGCGCATCGCCCGTGCCTTCAAACATCTCCCACGTGCCGGTCACAAAGAAAGGCTGCGCGGCAAGTTTCTGTTCGAACGTCGCACCGCTCGCTGCACCGCTAGCGATAACGGTCTCGCCGCTCGCGGCATTCACAGTCAGACGGACGGGCGCATAGTCCGCGCCCCACGTGGCGTAGGGCGAGTTCGGTGTCGGATACCAGAAGGAGAGCGGCAGGAACTGAGTGCCTTCGGGCGTGATGGCGGCGAGGCCGGAGTTCTGGCCCGCGAGCGGCAACCGATACTCAAGTGTGATCGTCACGCTTGCGTTTGGCGGCGCGGGCGTGGGCAGAGTGACCTGCACCATCTGCGTCTTAGTGCGCGCATCCTCGCGCGGCGTGAACGTCGCGGGCGCATCGCCAACCGCGACTGATTTGATCTCGACTGTCGGGTTCAGACGCACGGTGAACGTGCGCCCCTCGCCGGCACTGACGTTGCGCGCGGTGAGCGTGGCGCGGGCCGCGAGCGCGCGTTCGTTCGCGTTCGCGGCGGGCAGCGTCGCCGTGATGTCGAAGCGCGTCACCTGCCACACCTGCGCGCCGGCCACCGCGCCGGTCTGTGCGTGCGCGTTGGCTGCGAGCAACAGTAAGCTGAGAACTAACCAGAGTTCGCGGGCACAAAAAGATTTCATAAACGATTCAGCACTTCAATTATGGATTTGGTCAGGCTTGCACTAACACATCGCGCCGCACGAGCGCATGCACATCGCGGAGCATGTGCAGGAGCGGTTCGAGGCGCGCGAGCGGCAGCGCGTTCGGGCCGTCGGATAGAGCCGCTGCGGGGTTGTCGTGGACTTCCATGAAGACCGCGTCCACACCGCAAGCGACACCGGCGCGTGCGAGCGGTTCGATGTACTCCGACTGCCCGCCCGTTGCATGTCCCAAGCCGCCGGGTAGTTGCAGACTATGCGTTACGTCGAATACGACCGGCGCGCCAAAACTACGCATGATCGGAAACGTGCGCATGTCCACCACGAGATTGTGATAACCAAACGAGACGCCGCGCTCTGTGAGCAGCAATTTTTCGCAACCGGCGGCGCGGGCTTTCTTGACGATGTTGCGCGCGTCCTGCGGCGCGAGAAACTGCCCCTTCTTGATGTTGACCGCGCGCCCCGTCCGCACCGCCGCCTCGATCAGATCGGTCTGCCGGCACAGGAACGCGGGAATCTGCAACACGTCCACGACCTCGGCGGCGGGCGCAACCTGCGCCACATCATGCACGTCGGTTAAGACCGGCACATTCAACTCCGCTTTGATATGTCGTAGCGCGTCCAACCCGGCTTGCATGCCGGGGCCGCGAAAGCTTTCGTGCGACGAGCGATTGGCTTTGTCGTAAGAAGCTTTGAAGACGTAATCGAGACCGGCATCGCGCGCACGCCGGCTGCACTCGCGCGCCATCATCAACGCATGCTCCGGCGATTCGACGACGCAGGGGCCGGCAATGATCGTCAGTCGGCCATCGCCAAAGGTCGCATCGCCGACGCGAAACGATTGGACTTGCGTATCAGTGCTCATCTGTTCAGTGCCGTTCGCCTAGAAAGGATTCTTGAAAATCTTCTTCAGCTTTTTCACCGCCGCGCCAAATTTAGAATCTTTCTTCTGTTGCACGGGCTGCTGTGTCGGCTTCTTGTCAGTGCGTTTCTTTTCCTTCCTCTCTTCGGGCGTCGGCGTGGGCGTCGGCGTGGGCGTCGGCTCAGGCGTAGGCGTTGCCTGCGGCGAGGGCTGCGGCACGCCGTCGGTCGCGCCCATACTCGCCGGCTCGTTCCTGACTCCGGGCTGCATGTACACGGCCGCGCCCACAAGCAACATCAACAAGATGAATCCGCCTGCAAGGAATAGCGGCGATACACGGCGGATTTGATGCCGCGCCTTGCGCTGTTTGATCAAAATGCGCAGGCGCGTGAAGGCGCGTGGGCGTGGCTGTTGGCCATCCGGTTCGGTCGTCAGCGCGGGCGCAAGCGCATCCGTCGGTTCGCGCGCAATGCCCGACGTATCCGCTAACACGGTCGTGTCGCGCGGATATGCGGCGGCGCGCTGCTCGCGCATCCGTTCAAGATCAAGCACGAGCCGGCCCGACGATGTCTGTGTGCCGGCCTCGCGCAACATGTCTGCGGTCGGCGCACTGACTTCGCCGGAATGCTCCAGCCCCAGACGTTGCGCCGTCTCGTACAACTCGCGGCGGAACTCACTCGCATCGGCGGGGCGCGCGGCCGGAGTCTTCTCTAATGCATGCAAGACCACCGCTTCGAGCGCAGCCGGAATAGTCGGGCGCAACTCGCGCGGCGGTGGCGGCGGCTTGGATGAATGTTGTACGGCGACGGCGATGGGCGATGTGCCGGTGAACGGCGTCGTGCCCGTCAACATTTCGTATAGGATGATGCCGAGACTATAGACATCGGCGGCAGGCGTGAGTTTCGCGCCATCGCATTGTTCGGGCGACATATAGCGCGGCGTGCCGATCATTACGCCGGTCTGCGTCAGCGCGTGCGCCTCTAAATCTTCCACCGTATCGGCGGCCAGCTTGGCGATGCCGAAGTCGAGCACTTTGACGACGGGCGGCGAGTTACGTCGTTGCACGATGAAGATGTTGCCCGGTTTGAGATCGCGATGAATGATGCCGGCCTCGTGCGCCGCCGCGACTGCCGCCGCGATCTGCAACATCAACGAGACCGCGCGAGCTATGTCGAGCGGAGCTTCGAGCGCAAGCACCTCGCGCAGCGAGCGGCCTTCGAGCAACTCCATCACGATATAAACCAGCCCGTCCGGCGTCTGGCCAAAATCGGTGACGGCGGCCACGTTCGTATGTTGCAAACGCCCCGCGGCCCGCGCCTCGCGCCTGAAGCGCGTCTGCGCCGCCTCGTCTTCGACGAAACGCTGATTGAGCACCTTGACCGCGACGGGTCGGTCAATCAATAGGTGTGTCGCGCGATAGACCGTGCCCATGCCACCCTCGCCAAGTCGCTCATCGAGCCGATACTTGTTGTCGAGGACAAGATCGAGTAACGGATCAACCGGGCAATAGTTGGTGACAGGCGCGACCGGGGTGAAGTCGGCCATGGTGGCGTCGGCACGCAACGGCGTGCCATCCGCCGTGCAATGTCGCACCTCCGGTGCGTAACGCCGGCCACATGTGGGGCACTGAAGCATAGAAGCAGATGCTGAACGATGAAAGCTGAACGATGAATGCTGAATGATGAATGATGAACAAGCGTTGTTCTTTCATCGTTCATCATTCATCATTCAGCATTGCCTTATTTTCGTGCCTGCGCAGCGAAATGTACAGCGAAGCAGATCGCGCTCGCGGCAACAACAGAACAGGTCGCTCCAGCCTACGTGTTGGAGCGACCTGTTCATGACTAAGAGGGTGCGCGCCGTGCGCACGACGCCCGCGTTTACGGCAGGGCTTCAACATTGACGAAGAAGCGGAAGCTGCCCGACTGCTGCACGCCGAGGACGAACTGCACGTTGATGCTCGCGCCGTTCGCTATCGGTGTGCCCGCTGTGACGATGCCCGCCGTCTGACTTGAGTTCAAGCCGCCGCCGCTCGTTTGCGTCGG
>JANMAD010000505.1:0-2209 GCA_031359515.1 Acidobacteriota bacterium
AAAGCGTTCGTGAAGGAAATGGAGGGCGAAGAACCGGACGAAGGGGCGATTGTCAGCGCCGGGTTAGAGATGTTGTTTGCGGCAGACGCTGGCTTCGAGCGGTGGCAGAGCGAGCAGCGCAGGAGGGAGCGCCAAACGGGAGAGCGTGGGCCTACCGGCGGCTCTTTGCGCGCGCCCGCCGCCGGTGCCTCGACAACAAGCGGTGCGACATAAACCCGCGAAAGCGCTCGTAGGAAAAGGCGAGACGCCGGAGACTTGAATTGCTGTTCAGGTCTCCGGCGTTTTCGCATCGCTTCAACGCAAGCGCCCCGTCAAAACGGAATCTGGTCGTCGTCCTCAAGGCCGAGATCATCAGCTTCACCCGCGCTGCTCGCCTGAGGGGGCGGCACCGGCAGATGGGCGCGCTGGCTGTTGCGATTTGAGCCGCCCGTGAAGTTGAAATTCGCGACCTGAATGCCGAACGTCATGCGCGGTCGCCCCTCGCGGTCAGTCCACTCTTCGGGCCTGAACCTGCCTTCGAGGAAAATCTCCGAGCCGCGCTCGAAGTGCTTAGCGATGATCTCGGCTTTCGCGCCCCAGGCCGTGGCCCTGAAGAAGGTGGCGCGGTCAACGTACTCTCTGGTTTTGGGGTCGCGCTCGCGGTCGTTGCTGGCGACGCTGAGTGTGCAGACGGGCGTGCCCTGCGGCGTGTAGCGGAGCTCCGGGTTGCGCGTCAGGTTGCCGAGGACGGTGATCTTGTTGAACGACATGGCGTGTAAGTTTCCTTTCTCTCGTGTGGTAGTCAAGGGTGTCTCTTCCGCCGCAGCTACCTCTTGGTCGCTAGCGCTTCAGAGTCAATGAATCGCTTACAGCTTCTTTTTGTCGCGCGCGCAGGCGATGAGCAATCGGCATGAGTTTCATCCCCTGCGACCTCATCAATTTTTGCCGGCTCGGAGTCAAGCGGTGCGGGTTAAAACTTCCGGCTTGCCGTCCGATGATTCGGCGATGATGAGGAGAGGCGGCGTGGGCTTTGACGTGTCGCGGTGTGAAAGCGATTTGAGCAGTTCCCACGCCGCCGCCTTGTCGTCGCGCGTCAGCGTGTGGACGGGGTGATCGGGTTTGTTGCCCGCGTAGAAAGCCCAGCGGAAATAGCGCAGCTTCCCTTCCGAAGCTTGTAACAGTTGGGCGCGCAGGCCGTCGCGCACGCGCCCGTACAGGCGCGGATTGCGGTCTTGGAAGGCGACGCAGACGCGCTCCTTTTCCTGACGGGGAAGCTCGTGCAAGCAGGCGGCGAAAGCACTCAAAGACTTGCCGGTTAAGGACTCGATCCGGTTGAGTAGCGGCTGAACAACTATGACACGACGCTCCCCATCCGCGAAAGATTTGGTCATTGTAAAGCCCGCGCCGTGGACGATGCGGTGGGCGCGGCCGACGCGCAGCGGCTCGCCTTCGAGCGCGGCCTGGCGCACGTCCGCTTGTGTATTAAAGGCGGTAAACAGCTTGAGCGAGAGCCGCCGCTTTTCCTTCTGCTCCCAAGCCTCTTTCTTCATCCCGGCGACGATGGCCGTATCTGTCGCGGCGGCTAGTTCGGTAACAAGCTTCCGGTAGGTGGCGCTCGTGTGCAGCCCGCGCGTATGGCAGTCGGCTTTCATCCGCTCCAGCAACACTTCGAGTACGGCGCGCGTCTGTTCGCGCTCGGCTGCGTGCGGGCAGACTTCGATTACGCCGGTCTGCTCATGCAGGCGGGACGCGCCCAGAGAGGACGCGACGCGGCGCAGCACGTGGCGTAGTTCTTTCGTGCCGGACGTGACGCCGCGCTTCGTTCTGTTCACTGTCACTACGCGCGGGACGACGGTCTCGCACACGACGCTGCGACGCTGCGTTTGCGGCAGCGGGACGCAGACCACGTGGCGCACGGTGCGAGCGGCGCGCTCGTGATATACGCCATCAATTGCGGCATCAAGCCACGCGTCCAAGCCGAAGACGATCACGGGGGTTTCAAATCGCTCGCCGGTGCGCGGATCGCGTTTGTAAGAAGCAAGCAGGACGCCCTCCACGCCGGACGCTTCGCCGTGGTCGCGGAGCGGGAAGCCGCCCGCGTAGAGCCGGTACAGCTCACCGGCCAAGTGGCGCGATTCTTCCGGTAAGCAGTCGGCATCAATGTCGTCATCTAGCCCCCCGACCGCGCGGACGCGCTCGCCATCGCTCATGTGCAGGCTCACGACCGAGT
>JANMAD010000297.1:0-5605 GCA_031359515.1 Acidobacteriota bacterium
GAGACGCGAAGCTTGCTCAGCAACACCTTATTTGCGCGCGAAGTGGAAGACACCTGTGTGGCGACCTTTCAGTTCGCGGGCGGCCCATGCGCTGTGCTCACGGTCACGCACGCGGCTTACGAGGCACAGGACACGCTCGACATCTTTGGCAGTCGCGGCTCGATGCACGTGGCGACGCTCAACGAAGGCACGATACGGCTCAAGACCGGCGCTGGTGAACGGATTGAGACGCACCCGCCCGCGCCGAACATTCATCAGCCGCTCATTGACGACTTCACACGCGCTGTGACAGAGAACCGCGAACCGACAGTTAACGGAGAGGTCGGCCGGGAAGTCGCAAAGATTGAAGAAATGATCTACGGCAGACTTCAGCCGGCCTGAACAGTTTCATCAAAGGTCATAACCTTGGAGGATGATGATGAGCATAACCCGTCGCGAGTTCGTCAATGGTTTGTTGATTGGCGGCGCTGCGTTGCTCGTGCCACGGAGTGTGCGCGCCGCCGATGCCAGAGTGGAAGTGCTCTTGGGCGAGCCAATCGGCACGATTGCGCCGGAGATTTACGGGCACTTCATCGAGCACCTCGGCGGGGTCGTCTATGACGGCGTGTGGGTCGGCGAGCAGTCGAAGATTCCCAATGTCGGGGGCGTCCGCGCCGCGCTCGTCGAACAGATGAAGAAGATCAAACCGGGCGTGATGCGCTGGCCCGGCGGGTGTTTTGCCGACAGCTACAACTGGCACGACGGCACGGGGCCGCGCCGAGAGCGACCACAGCGGACGGACTTCTGGATCAGCGATACGACCAAAGACAGCAACGTCCCACAAGTGTACGAGCCGAATCACTTCGGCACGAGCGAGTTCCTGCGTTTCTGCAAACTCACCGGCTCGCAGCCGTACCTCGCCGCCAACCTGCGCAGCTTGCCCGCGAAGGATTTCTACGAGTGGGTGGAATACTGCAACTCGCCGGCCGGGACGACGACGCTCGCGCGGCTGCGTGAGGCGGACGGAGTGCGCGACCCGTATGGCGTGCGTTACTGGGGTGTGGGCAACGAGTCGTGGGGCTGCGGCGGTAATCTGACGGCGGAAGAGTATGCGACCGAGTATCGTAAGTATGCTGCTTGGGTGCCGCGCTATGGCGTGAAGCTGGCCTTCATCGGCTCAGGCCCGAACGGCGGCGATTGGAAATGGACGCGCGGGCTTTTCTCTAAATTGGCCGAAAAAGGCGAGGGCATTTTCAATAGCATGTATGGTCTGGCGATGCACTATTACTGCGGCACGACCGGCAAGAAGAACGCGAGCGATTTCACCGAGGCCGAGTGGTATGAACTGCTGGGCAAGGCCAATCGCATGGAATCGCTCATCACCGGGCACTGGTCTATCATGGGTGAACTCGATACGCGCCGCCGCGTCAAGCTCATCGTTGACGAGTGGGGCGCGTGGCATGGGCGCGACAAGGAGATGCCGGAGACTTACCTGTGGGCGTATGCCGGCTCGCTGCGCGATGCGCTGGTGTCGGGCTTGACGCTCGACACGTTCAATCGTCATGCGGACAAAGTTGTGATGGCGAATGTCGCGCAACTCATCAACACGATCCACTCGCTCTTTCTCGCTTACGAAGACAAGTTCATCGTGACGCCGAACTTCCACGTCTTCGAGATGTACGCCGCGCATCAGGGCGGGCAGTCTGTACGCACGCTGTTCTCCGCGCCCAACGTCAGTTACACCGTGGGCGAGACGCAGAATCAACTCTGGGGGCTGCAAGGGTCGGCATCGTTGCGCGACAAACAGTTGACTCTCACGGTCGTCAACCCGCACCACAATCAACCGCGCGACGCGGAGATCGCCATTCGCGGCGCAAGCGTGCGCTCGGGCCGCAGCCGTGTGCTGTCGGCCACGGACATACGCGCACACAACAGCTTCGCACAGCCGCATGCGTTGGAGCCGAAGGACGCGGACGTGAGCGTCGGCGGCCCCGTGCTGGTCTATCAATTCCAGCCCGCCTCGGTCACGCGCTTGCAGTTGGATTTAGTCTAAACCATGAGCAGTTATACAAGGAGGCAAGACGGATGAACTATCGGCGCTTTGGCCGCACCGGCTGGCAGGTGAGCGAGATCGGTTATGGTATGTGGGGCATGGGGGGGTGGACGGGTTCGGACGACGCGGAGTCGCTCAAATCTCTACAGTTCGCCGTGGACAACGGCTGCAACTTCTTCGACACGGCTTGGGGCTACGGCGAGGGCCGGAGCGAGGCACTTTTGGGCCAACTCGTGCGCGCCAACCCGCAAGCGCGGCTCTACACGGCCACGAAAATTCCGCCCAAGAACGACACTTGGCCCAGCCGCCGCGAATACACGCTCGACGTGACTTTCCCGCCCGACTACATTGAGCAGAAGGTACACGAATGCCTTGCGCACGCCGGTCTCGACAGCTTCGATCTCATGCAGTTTCACGTGTGGGAAGACAGTTGGGTGGAAGATGATCGCTGGGTGAAGAAGATGGACGAGTTGCGCGGGCAGGGCTTGTTCCGTGCCATCGGCATCAGTCTCAATCGTTGGGAGCCTGAGAACGGCGTGCGCGCCGTGCGCAGTGGTCTGATCGACGCGGTGCAGGTCATCTACAACATCTTCGATCAGAACCCGGAGGACGAACTCTTCCCCGCCTGCGCCGAGATGGATGTCGCCGTGATCGCGCGCGTGCCGTTCGACGAAGGCACGCTCACCGGCACGCTCACCAAAGAGAGCAAGTGGCCTGAGGGCGACTGGCGCAACATCTTCTTCACACCGGAGAATCTGATTCCGAGCGTCGAGCGCGCCGATGCTTTGAAGCCGCTCGTGCCAGAAGGGATGACGATGCCGGAGATGGCGCTGCGCTTCATCCTCAGCAACCCGACCGTCAGCACCATCATCCCCGGCATGCGCAAGGTGAACAACGTCGCCGCCAACCTCGCCGCCAGCGACAGGGGGCCACTGCCTGAAGACTTGCACACACGCTTGCGCACGCACCGCTGGGAACGCAAGCCGACAAAGTGGTCGCACTAATACCGGCTGGCCGCACAATATAAGGTGTGAAAGTCTGGATTTGACCTGACGGACGATAGTCAATACTTTTCTGACGGCACGCCATCGTTAGTCAGAAACTTGATGGTCTCGGTTTGTAAAGTGCTCCCTATTGTCTAGACCAAAAAGCGATCAATTTAAGGTGGTCTCCGCTGCTTTGCTATGACCTTGGCGGTAGACCGCTTCCGGCGTTTGATAGTCTAACGATTGATGAAGGCGCTCACGATTGTAGAACTCAAAGTATCCACCCAAGCCCGTGATGGCATCCGGCGTAAAGCGATAGTCTTTCAAGTAGACCTCTTCATATTTGACGCTGCGCCAGAGTCGTTCAACAAAGATGTTATCCAGTGCCCGCCCTCTGCCGTCCATGCTGATCTTGATGCCGTGCTGTAACAGTCGTTCAGTGAAAATCAGGCTTGTAAACTGTGCGCCTTGATCAGAATTGAAAACTTCCGGCGCGGCCTCAAGCAATGCGCGATCAAGCGCGGCGACACAGAACCTGCTCTCCAATGTGTTTGAGACTTCCCACGCCAGCACATAGCGGCTGTACCAATCTATAATCGCGACCAGATAGATGAAGCCCGAGAGCAAGCGAATGTAGGTGATGTCGGTCGACCACACTTGATTGACTCGCTCAATGACCACTCCCCGTAAAAGGTACGGATAAACTTGCGCGCCGGCGGCTGGCTGACTTAAAGCAGGCTTTGGATAAATCGCCAACAACCCCATCTTCCTGAGTAAGCGCCGGACTCGCTTTTCATTAACCGTGTGACCCTGGCATGCAAGCCACGCCCTCATCCGGCGCACGCCGTAGAACGGACAGCGCGTGTACTGCTCATCCAACAGGCGCATCAACTCCAAGTTCTCAACCGCCTCGGTCTGCGGCTCGTAGTAGAGGCTCGCCCGGCTCAGTCCCAACAACTGACATTGCCGACGCACACTGATTTGTTCATGCCGGAGTTCGACCAACTCGCGTTTGACCTCAAGCGACGAGTCCAGCTTTTTTTTTCAGCCAGTTGAGTTCAACTTTGAGTTGACCGATCTGCTGATAAAGTTGCGCTTTGAGTTCTTCGTCCGAGCACGCGTCACGCGCCCGGCGCTGAGAGAACGAATCAGGAATCGCTTCGAGTGCTTGCTTCTTCCACTGCATGACCTGATTAGGATGGACACTGAAGCTGGAAGCAATCTCGTTGATTGTTTGTTGACCTTTGATGGCCGCTAGAGCGACCTTCGCTTTGAAGTCCGCGCTGTAAATCTTTCGCTGCTTGCTCATCTATTGCTCCCGTTTGAGCAGCAATTTACCACCTTAGCGTCTGGTCTGAATTTTGGGGAGCATTATAGAATTTCACTGTAATGTTGAATTCGATGGCGCGACATAACGCTATTGGTGCTTAGTTGTCGGACATTAGCTGCTGCGCGGTTGAGTCCGCGCGGTCGTGCTTCACACTGCATCGTAGCGTTTAAGTTTCCGGTACAACGTGGACAGATCGATGCCGAGGATGTTGGCGGCGCGCGTCTTGTCTTGATTGACGGCGGTGAGCGTCTCAAGGATGTAGCGGCGCTCGATCTCGGCGAGCGTGGGGCGCAAGCCGTCAGGGTCGCGCACGGGCAGTGCGCCGCCGGCCGCGTCGCGCACGCGCGGCGGCAGGCTGGCGAGATCGATCTGTTCGCCGCTTAATGTGAAGGCGCGCTCGATGGCATTCTGCAACTCGCGCACGTTGCCGGGCCAAGCGTAATTGATGAGCGCGGACATGGCTTCAGGTGCGATAGGCTTTTCCGGCTGGTCTTGTTCGCGCGCGGTGCGTGTGCTGAAGTGGCGCACGAGGAGCGGGATGTCGTCGCGCCGCTCGCGCAGAGGTGGCAGATGTATTTCGATCACGTTCAGGCGATAAAATAAATCTTCGCGGAAACGGCCCGCCGCAACTTCCTTTTCCAGATCACGATTCGTCGCACAGATGATGCGCGCGTCGAACACGACCGGGGTGGTCGCCCCGACGGGCGTGACCTCATGTTCCTGCACCGCGCGCAGCAGACGCACCTGCATGGCCGCGCTGACCTCGCCGATCTCGTCGAGCAACACCGTCCCGCCTTCGGCCGCGCGCAGCAAGCCCGGCTTGTTCGCCACCGCACCGGTGAACGCGCCTTTGACGTGACCGAATAACTCCGATTCAAGCAGTGTCTCCGGCAACGCGCCACAGTTGATCGCAACGAACGGGTGGTCTGCGCGCGGGCTGTGATGATGAATCGCCCGCGCGATCAGTTCCTTGCCCGTGCCCGATTCGCCTTGAATCAAAATGTGTGTGTTCGTCGCCGCAACCTTTTCGACGAGCCGGAAGACCGTCTGCAAGGCTTCGGACGTGCCGATGATCTCGGAGAAACTGTAGCGCCGCTCCAACTCTCGCCGGAGCGCGCGGTTCTCGCTAAACAACTCGCGCTGGCGTAGAGCGTTCTTGACGGACTGCAACAAATCTTCGTTAACGAACGGCTTCGTGATGTAATCGTAAGCGCCTTTGCGCAATGCCGCGACCGCCGAATCAACGGACGAGTAAGC
>JANMAD010000307.1:0-1551 GCA_031359515.1 Acidobacteriota bacterium
GGCTACGGGCGCAAGTTCGTGCAAGCGGGCGATGAGATCATCATCTCCGCGATGGAGCATCACGCGAACATCGTCCCGTGGCAGATGCTCTGCGCGGAGAAGGGCGCAAAGCTTCGTGTTATACCGATGAACGATGCGGGCGAGTTGTTGCTCGACGAGTATGACGCGCTGTTGAGCGAGCGCACGAAACTCGTAGCCGTGATGCACGTCTCGAACGCGCTCGGCACAATCAATCCGATCAAAGAGATCGTCGCCCGTGCGCACAAGCAGGGCGTCCCCGTGTTGGTGGATGGCGCGCAAGGCACGCCGCATTTGCAGATTGACGTGCAGGATTTGGATTGCGATTTCTACACCATCTCCGGGCACAAGATGTTCGCGCCGACCGGCAGCGGCGTCGTCTATGGCAAAGCCGCGCGGCTCGAAGCGATGAACCCGTTTCTCGGCGGTGGCGACATGATCCGTACGGTCACGTTCGAGGAGACGACTTATGCAGGTCTGCCGAATAAGTTTGAAGCGGGCACACCCGCCATCGCTTCGCAGATCGGTCTGGGCGCAGCGATTGATTATCTGAACGAGATGGATCGCGCCGCCGCGCACGCTTACGAACAAGAGTTGCTCGCTTATGCGACCGCGAAACTGTCCGCCATCGAAGGTGTGCGGCTCATCGGCACGGCGCGCGAGAAGACAGGCGTGCTGGCGTTTGTGCTGGATGAAGTGCATCCGCACGATGTCGGCACGATTCTCGATCAGGAGGGCATCGCCATTCGCGCCGGTCATCACTGCGCGCAGCCGACGATGAAACGCTTCAACGTGCCCGCCACCGCCCGCGCCTCCTTCGCTTTTTATAACACGCGGGAGGAAGTTGATCTGCTTGTCGCGGCCGTCGAGAAAGTAATTGAGGTGTTTAGTTAAAGTGTCGGAATTGAGCGATCTCTATCAACAGGTCATCCTCGATCACAACAAGAAGCCGCGTAACTTCAAGCAACTCGCAGAGGCGAACCGGCGGGCTGAAGGCGTGAATCCGCTCTGCGGCGATCAGCTTACCGTCTATCTGCAACTCGACGGCGACGAGATCGCGGACGTGAGCTTTGAAGGTTCGGGCTGCGCGATCTCGAAAGCGTCGGCGAGCATGATGACGCAGACCGTGAAGGGCAAGACACGGCAGGAAGCCGAAACGATCTTCAGCGAGTTTCATCGCATGGTGCTGGGCGAGTTGGACGAAGAGGGCACGCCGAATAATTTGGGCCGGTTGAAAATCTTTGCCGGGGTGCGCGACTACCCGGCGCGCGTCAAATGCGCCAGCCTCTCATGGCACACAATGCATGCCGCCCTCAATGGCAAAGACACGACGACGACCGAGAACCTCGGCCCCGATGCCGTCTCCGAACAAGCCGCCGGCTGAGGTAAACACAAAGGCACGAAGGGCACAAAGAGAGAGCAACCGATCTTTCTTTGTGCCCTTCGTGTCTTGATGGCTAATTATCTCCGCTTCGCGCTGGCAAAATCGCGTAGCTTCCGTTCATAATAGTCGCCCACGGGAGTTAGTCTGTT
>JANMAD010000323.1:0-2820 GCA_031359515.1 Acidobacteriota bacterium
GACGAGAACGCCATCGTTGATTTCAAGTATGCGCCATCCGCCAAACTGACGTGGTGGTTCGACCATCATCAATCCGCGTTTCTCACGCCCGCCGACGAAGCGCACTTTCACGCCGACCTTGCGGGGCGCAAATTCTGGGACCCGGAAAGTAAATCCTGCACCGAGTTCATCGCGCGCATCGCCCGCGAGCGGTTCGACTTCGCCGACGAGAGCCTCGCGCCGCTCATCGAATGGGCGCACGTGATTGATGGCGCGCTCTATGAATCGCCCGCGCAAGTGGTCGAGCTACGCGCGCCCGCGCTGCAACTCATGCAGGTGATCGAGAACGTGCCCGAAGATGAGTTTATCGAGTGGCTGATTCGTGAGTTGACGGTGCTACCGTTAGACGAAGTGGCGCAGAGCGCGGAGGTGCAGACGCGCTTCCAACCGATCCTCGCGCGCCACCGCGAGACGCTTGAGTTGGTGCGGCGCAAAGCCACTTACGCGCGCGGCGTCGTCAACTTCGATCTCGCCGATGAAGGCCTCGCGGGCTTCAACAAGTTCATTCCTTATTACCTGCATCCGGAGACGACCTATTCGGTCGCCGTCACGCGCGGCCCCGAACGCAGCAAAATCTCCGTCGGCTCGAACCCGTGGAGTCCGCGCCCGCGCACGCACAACATCGCCACGCTCTGCGAACGCTACGGCGGCGGCGGCCACGCCGTCGTCGGCGCAGTCTCGTTCGCGCCCGATGAACTTGAGCTAGCACGCACAACCGCCCGCGAGATCGTCGCGGCGTTATCCTTGCCCGACTAAATTTGCCGTATCGCGGCGGGCAGCATTATGAGCCTGCTGGTTGAGTGATATGCGCGGCAATGGGATATTTACCCTAGCGTCATCCTATGCTATCGTAAAACAAGGTGGTTGAACGCTAAAGCCCGAGGAGAAGATACAATGGACAAAATCCCTCTGTCTGATGTATTGGCCCATATCTCCGATGAGTTATGGGCGGCGAACGAGCGGGCGCGGAAGCGCGGCCGGGGCACCATGCAATTTACGGAGTGTGAAATCGAGTTTGCCATCGAGACCGAAGGTAAGGGCGCGGCCGGCATTAAGATTTATGTCGTTAACCTCGGCGGGGAATTGAAACGCTCGGAAACTAATACTATCAAGCTAAAGTTCAGTTCCATTCCGGGCACATCTATCATCGCCGAAAATGTCACTAACCAAGCGGCCCCCAAACCCGTAAGGCAGACACAAAAACAGCCTAAGTAAGCACTTCCCGGCCCGGAGTAATTCGTATGTCCTACCAGCGTCAAAGTCAATCAGCCGGCGTGGTCGGTACGATGCCGCGCCGGCATGCGGGAGCCGAATGGCTTGACAGTCACCGCCACCAGTTAAAAAACAACCAGTGGGTGGCCGCTTCCGGACAGGGCATCCAAGCCGAGGCCCCAACTATCGGCGAATTGATGTCGAAACTTAGCGATCTGCCCGTTGAAGCCGCCGACTTGGCCATAGCTTATATCACGGATAAGGTTGTAGCCTGATGCCGGCTACCAGCGCATCTTTCACTCACAGCAAAATATATGATCCGCTTAACCGGCCCATGGCCGATGTGGTCTTGATTGGTCCCGGCGGTGTTCGTGGCTCGCTGTATCAATGCTTGGTCGATACGGGAGCCGACTACACAGTGCTGCCCTTAGCCATGGCCCTTTCAGCGGGCATTACAGTTTCCGGCGGGTTCAGCACCATCACCACAGTCGCGGGGGCAGCCTCTTTTTACTTTCTCACCGGGATAACACTTGAAGTTGAAGGTTATGTAGTGCCTACTGATGTGTATATCGATCCCTCACCGGCCGCGGCTTATATTCCCTTGCTAGGCCGGGCAACCCTGCTCTCGGCGTTTGACTTGGGCTTTAACGTCAGCGACTGGCTATATGACTGACCCCGGCATTAGCACGAGCACATTCGCAACATAAAATAAAAGCCGGTGCTGACAAGAGGCGTGTGCGCTTGGCCAATCTGATGTTTACGTTTGGCGTCCGCTTTGCCTACCTGTTCATCAACGCTTCGATCTCCGCGATCCCCTTCGGCGCATGCGCCGTCAGCACGCGCTTGCCCGCGGACGTGACTAACACATCATCTTCAATCCGCACGCCGATGCCGCGATACTTGGCGGGGATATTCTCCGCGTTCTCGGCGATGTAGAGACCCGGCTCGACCGTGATGATGATGCCGGGCGCGAGCGGGCGATCTTGCCCGTCCACCTGATAGCGGCCCACGTCATGCACGTCCATGCCGAGGAAGTGGCCGACCGTATGCATGTAGAAACGCTTGTGCTCGCCGTCCTCGATCAACTTCGCCGGCTCACCCTTGAGCAGCCCCAGACGCACCATGCCCTCGGTCAACATGCGGGTCGCGCGCTTGTTCAACTCGCCCATCGTCACGCCCGGTTTGACCATCTCGACGCAGGCCGTTTGCGTCTCCAACACGACGTTGTAAACCTCGCGCTGCGCGTCCGTGTAATGCCCGTTGACGGGGAACGTGCGCGTGATGTCCGAGGCGTAACCCTGATACTCCGCGCCCGCGTCAAGGAGCAGCAGATCGCCGTCGCGCAAGGGCGCGTCGTTCGTGATGTAGTGCAGCACGGTCGCGTTCGCGCCGCCGCCAACGATTGACGTGTAAGCGGGCGCGGCGGCCCCGTTGCGCCGGAAGTGATATTCGATCAACGCTTCCAACTCATACTCGTTCATGCCGGGCCGCACCGCGCGCATCGCTTCGACGTGGGCGTCGGCCGCGATGTCGGCCGCGCGTTGCATCAACTCGATCTCCGCGTCTGTC
>JANMAD010000355.1:0-3188 GCA_031359515.1 Acidobacteriota bacterium
TCGGGGAACACCGCATGCGCGAGCGGATCGCGCCGCACGTCGCGCACAATTGTCTGCACAACGCCGTGCCGTTCGAGCGTCTGCACGGTTGACGAACTTACATCGGCCGTCGCCAGCAACTCGGCAAAGAGCATCTCGCCATCGTGCGCAAGCAGCGCGGCGACGATGCGTTGTTGCGCGGCCGTGAGCGTGCGCGCCGCGCCGTTCTGATGTTCTTCAGGTGGCAGCAAGCAGACAGCCTTGCGCCGCTTGGCCCGCGCGCTCGCCGTGCGCGCACGTTGCGTCAGCGTAATCCAACCGGCTTGCGCCAATTCGCGCACGACGACGAGCGCGCGTGTCTGCCCGGTCAATTCGGCCGCGCGCCGCAGCGTGGTTTCCGTTTCGTCCGCGACGAACTGCAAGACGCGCCCCTTCGCCGTCGTCGCCTTGCGCGCGGGCAGACGCGCCAACTCGTCGCGCCCCTCAGCCGTGATCGTCAACACCTGTTCGACCGTCGCATTGAGGCCCGCCGGCAACGCCGCCTTCAACACCTCGCCCCACGGCGCGGCGTAGTAGTCCGCCAGCCAGCGCGTCAACTCCAACACCTCCGGCGTCAACAGCGGCTCAACGTCAAGCAACTCCTCCGCTTCTTTGATGCTTGCTTCGTCCAACGCCAACGCCGGATCGAGTGTCGCGTGTAATGCGACAACGTAAGCCGTCACGAGTTTCTTGCCGAGCGGTACAAGCACACGCGCGCCAACCTGCGTCTCAAGTTGCAACGCGGCCGGCAGGCGATAGGTGAACGTCTGCGCCACGCGCAAGGGAATGGCGACCTCCGCATACTGCGGGACTAGCGCGGGCGCAGCGCACGTTCTAGTCTCTGCAACTGTGGCTGAAGTAGTGGGACGTTGCACGGGGAGTTAAATTAACTTGAAGAGAGGAAAAGGGGAAGCGGGCAAGGGTAAGTAAGCGCAAGGAGCGGCCGCATCAGGTGAGCGAGCAGCAATGCTCAGGATGCCACGGCTCAATGGCCACCGCCGAGTATCTGCGGTCCGCCGGCAGAGCGGTACACCTCGTCGGCCGCGACGAAGCGCGCTTCGGCCTGCTTGATGAGGTCGATGAACTGCGCGCTTGAGCGCAAGCCGTCGAACCAAGGGTTGCGCCGCAGCACGTGGACGGAGGCAAAGCCACGATCCATGCATTCGCTGAGTACGGTCAGCGCACGCTCGAATTCGCCCAGATGCGCCATGATCAGTCCCATGTAGAACACGCCTTCGGGATCGAGGTAGTGTTGGATGCACTGCTCGGCGGCAGCCAGACTCGCTTGGTGATTGCCTTCCAGCATGGCTCGCCACGCCCCGATAAAAGCTCGCATGGGGACGGGCATGCCGGACTGCTCAAGGTTGCGAAAGGCCGCCAGCCCGTCTACGGTGCGGCCCATAGTGCCGAGCGTCATGCCCACGATGCCCCACGCGCCCACGGCCACATTGCCGAGCGCGCTGTCGTAGTCTCCCAACTGGTAGAAAGTGTGACTCACGCTGGTCGCGATCAGCGGATCAAGTTCGCGCGCACGCTCATGCGCCACCACCGAGGCGTCAAGCAGACCGCAAAACCGGCAACACAGTACGAGCGCGACAAAGAGGTCAGGACTGGCGCTGCCGGTCTGGGCGCAGCGCAGCAAGCGCGCCATTGCATCTTTTGCGCGGCCAAGCTCTGCTTCCAAGAAGGCATATTGACTGTGCGCGAGCGGCAGTTCGGCATTCAGTTCGAGCGCGCGTTGGAAGGCAGCTTCGGCCAGCGCGAAGTTCTCGCGCCCATGCTCCATACCCTTGCCGATGAGGCGATAGCATCTGCCTAGCTGGGCCCAAGCCGGCGCGTAATGCGGGTCGCTCTCGACACAGCGCAGGTAGAGGTCGCGGGCCACAGTCAGGTCGTTGAACCCCGCCAGCCCGCGCCGACTCAGTTCATTGCCGCGCAGATAACACTCATAAGCCGCTGCTGTGGTCGGCACGTCGCGCTTTAGTCGGCCATGCTCCCGCGCGCTCAACGAGAGTGACAATGACGCGACGATGCCCTGCACCAGCTTGTCCTGCAACTCGAACAGGTCGGACATGGTCACGTGCGGATCATGCCACCACAGCACAATGCCATCGGGCGCGGTCACGAGTTGGCAAGTGACGCGCAGCCCATTGCCCGCGCGCAGAATAGTGCCCATCAGCACTGCGTCGGCCTGCGCTTCTTCCGCGATCCGCTTCAGGTCGAGAATTTCGTTTGTGTAGCGCGCCGCGCCGGTCGGCGAGAGTACGGCCATGGAATCAAGCACCGAGAGCGCGCCGGCCACCGCGTCGGGCACGCTGAAGGCGAGGTAGTCCACCTCCGGGTCGGCACACAACATGCGGAACGGCAGCACCATAAGGCGTGTGATTGACCGCGCGGCCTCAACCGCCTCATCCATGACGATACGCACCCTGATGCGTTCCTCGCCCACCAGCGGCTCGGCCTTGTTCTCAACTTCTCTGACCCGCGCCACGAAACGATAACCGCGCCCCGGCACGGTCACGATGTACTGATGCTCGTGCGGACTCTCACCCAGCGCCTTGCGCAGCGTCGAGACGTTGCGCGTTAGATTGCCTTCTTCAACGAAGCTGTTAGGCCAGACCTCGTGCAGCACCTCGTCTTTGTCCAGCAGTCGCCCGCTGTTTTGCACAAACACAAGCAGAATGTCGAAGACTTTGGAGGTGAGCGGCACGACTTCGCCCGCACGCAGCAGGAGGCGGTTCGCGGCGTCCACGCGAAACTGCCCGAACTCGTAGCAGCGCGCCTCTGCGAATTGTTTGGTGAGCGGGTGCATGACTGTTGTCGGGCGATTTCCGAAGTCTTTCCGAAAATTTCCGAATTTGCGAAGGACTTCTGTCGGCTCTCAGCGTTAGGGTCGGCGGCGAGAGCAAACGTGGCGTGTCGGGCGCGGTCGGCGCGGAACTTCTGAGAACGGCGCAGATTGTAATGAAAAGGGATGCACAGAGCAAGAAAAAGGGAGCGCGCATGCAGCTAAAGCGCCGAACGGAAATCGGTAGTGGAGAAATTAGATGGGATAGTGGATACTCCGAATGAGATGGTCACTATTACCCTCAAATGTCACCACTGCGGCAGCGAACGGTTAGTGCGCGATGGGCGCACGCCCAACGGCAAACAGCGTTACTGGTGTCACG
>JANMAD010000361.1:0-4483 GCA_031359515.1 Acidobacteriota bacterium
TTGGGGAAGGGTTATCTGTTCGGCGCGGGAGGGCTGATACTGTTCATCCTCGCCGTCGCCCTATGTCGCTATCTGCTCGGCTGTTTATCGAGAGCCTTCGAGGCTGGTTGTGATTGGCTTGCACGCAGACTAGCCGCGCGCGAAATGCGTCGCTGCACGCCCGCCCACATGCGACGGAGCAAGCCGAAACTGCCGCCATCAGTTGCCAAAAAACAGCCACGTCCCGCCGCAGTCAAAGCAGTATCCCGAAAGCAGGCCGCCGTACTGCCACACAAAACCCGTCGCCCAGTTGACGCGCGGGATGCGCTCCGCCGCTCGTGCGCCGCCATGGGTCACCCGTCAAAGAACAACTCCCCGTAGCGGCGGCGGTTGCTATCCGCGCCCGACAAGGTACGGCTCGTCAACGCTCGGGCTGTTCACGCCATGTCCCACCGGATGGCCTGCGCCAAGTGTGCATTCTATGTGCCCAAGGACTCCAGCCGGGCACAGTTACTTGAAGCTAGGTCTAACCTCCAGCGCATGCTGCAACAGATCCCGCTCAGGGACGAAGAACGGGCGGCAGCCGAAGACGGCCTTGCAGTGGTGGAAAAGTTGTATGAAAAGCTGGCCGACGTGCCCACGCCGGCTGGACCGACGCCGCGCGAACTAACCGACTGCGGACGGCGCGAGTTGCCCGTAATACCCACCATAAGACGGAAAGCTCGACATTAAGAGGAGGAGTTCGAGGTACTTTCTTCGATAACAGAGATTGCTATTGTTTGTTATGCGGTCTATGCTTGGTAGACGACACAGGGAGGCAGGAAAGGAGTAGTTTAATGAATGTATCACTGACGCCGGAGCTAGAAGAGATGGTCAGCCAGAAGGTCGAGAGCGGCTTATACAACTCGGCCAGCGAAGTGATTCGCGAAGGGCTGCGCCTGCTGAAAGAGCAAGACGACCTGAGGCGCATGCGCCAGGAAGAGTTGCGCCGGGAAGTGCTGAAGGGCTATGAGCAGGCACAGCGCGGTGAGTCCCAACCGCTCGATGTCGAGGGCGTCAAAGCCGAAGGTCGCAAGCGTCTGGCCGCACGCAAGCGGAGGGCGTCGTAAGTGGCGACTATCCTTGTCACGCCACTAGCCCAAGAAGATCTGGGCGACATGTGGGACTACGTTGCCGAGTCCGGCGTCGAGCGGGCCGACCGGCTGCTTGACCTGATCTATGAGAAATGTCAGCGGCTGGCCGAGTACCCTGAGATGGGCCGCGCTCGCCACGAACTGCTGGTGAACCTGCGCAGTTTCACCGTCAAGAACTACGTCATCTTTTACCAGCCGCTCACGGACGGCATCGAAGTGCTGCGCGTGCTATACGGCGCGCGGGACATTCATCGCGTCTTCGATGAGATGGTCGGCGCGCCAAGTGCTGACGAAGACTAAAGGTCGATTCTTTCTTCACGAAAGACCTCCAGGCCTGCTACACAGGCATTGACTTTTAATTCCACATAATCTCTGTCGGAATAGGCCCGACAAAGGTGTTAGCTAAAATCGCCAGCCGCATCGCGAAAAAACATCCGGAGCATGGAGTAGAGAGGGCGCTTGAGTTGAAGCGGTGCCCGGACACGTGGGTGCGAAAGCACCTGACGATTCGGGGCTTGCGGCTCGTGTGGGAGTTGCGCGGCATCTCCTGCCTCCCGCTCGAAGTCTTCGAGCAGCCGCGCAAAGGCGTCTGCTGCTCACGCTCGTTCGGCAGGCCCGTCACCACGATAGAAGACTTAAGCGAAGCCCTGGCAATGCACGCCGTGCGCGGCGGCGAGAAGCTGCGTCGGCAGCACCTCGCCGCCCCACACCTGACCGTGTTCATCTCGACTTCCCGATTCAAACAGAACCCTGATGAGATCTACTCTGGCGGGGCGAGCTGGCGACTCCCGTATCCGACCAGCTTTACGCCTGCGCTAGTCGCTGCGGCGCATGGACTGCTCGCGCGCATCTACAAGCCGGGCTTCGTCTATCACAAGGCAGGCGTCTTCCTGAGCGACATCGTGGCGGACACCGAGAGGCAGCAGAATATCTGGGCAGGCATTGACGATGAGCGGCGGACTCGTTTGATGGAAGCGGTAGATCAGATCAACAGCAGGCACGGGCGATATACTCTGCGCCCGTTCGCGTTCAGCCGTGAGCGCGGGTGGGAGATGAGGCGGGGACGCCTGTCATCACGTTACACGACGCGGCTCGGCGAGGTGCTCAGGGTCAGGGCGTGTTAGATCCCGCCGTAGATGGACTGGTGACAGCGCGCGGCGAGAACCGAGTCGGGCAGATGAGACTCAAATCTGTAAGGTATAATGATCGCCATGAAGGCGAATGAACTGCCGATCAACTGCGCCGCGCGCAACAGCGTGTGGACGTACCCGCGAGCCGCGCCGCCGCGCTTCAACGGTGCGCCCGCCATCTTCGAGACGACCCGCTCATACGAACGCCCCGACGTGTTCGCCCTGCCGGAAGGGGCCGACGCGACGGTGGAAATTTACGGCGGTGCCTGCGCACTGTGGCTTGATGGAGAACGGCGACGTGTTCATATTCGCCGCTTCGACTTCATCACTTTTCCAACGGAAGAAGAAGTTCGCCATGCGTTCATGCAGTTGTGGCGTGAAGTAGAACTACTGGAATCACCGGCCGAGATCGAATTAGCCGCCGAGCGCTGGCTCGCAGCCAGGCGTTGAATCGGCACCATTTCTACCTGTAGAAATGCGGATGGGTCAGCGCGCTCTCGGTTAGGGGGCTATAACAGCTTTCGTGATTTGCTTAATAGAAATCAAACCTGAGAATTTCTGTTAGCAGCCCGGGTCACAATCGCTACATAAGCTTTTCAGCCGTTCGGCACAAGGAAGACACTTGACGGCCCTTCACGCGCGAATTTGGGTTCCGCCGGCTCTCACCTCCAAATTAATTTCGACACCCCCTTGTAGGAACTTGATAAGCGCAAGCGACGTGCCGGATTAACACCCGCGGAAAGGGAAGGCGCACTTGCTGATAAAGTGAGGAAGTTAATGATTGTGTCGAAATAGCGTGAGCTAATTTCCGCCCGCCAGGCGTAAAATTACACTTCCAATTTCACATCTCCTAAATCGGATCAACAATAGTGCGGGTAAGACGCCCGCGCTTCTACACAAAACCTCCAGTTTATTAAGCCCGCGCCTGACGGCTGACTAATCGGACAAACATGGCTTAGCTCGGCCTGTCACCTTTAAAGTTGTCTCTTTAGCAGGGGGCAAATTTAAGAAGGACTGTTTGGGAATGTTCTACCCAGATCAGTACCCGACGAAAGGTGTCATGCCATGTTCCAAAACACAGCGTCGCTTTCCAACCAGCAAATCTTTCATCCCGGCAACACGGGCTCGCCGCGCTGGGACTTATACAGCCATCTCTCGAGCCTGCCGCAGAGCGCCCGCATTGATTTCGAGGAGCACTCGCTCGCCGGCAATCTCATCATCCGCGTCGAACCAGACCTCGGCTCCGCGCGGGAGCGTGAGGCGGAGGCGAAGATCGTCTCCGTGCCATATGCGACGCGCGCCCTCGGCAACACGGAGGACGCAGTTGAGTTCATTCGCTGCGTCAACCTGATCGCCGGAGCAGACGCGCGGGCGTTCAATCTGCAAATCATCGCCTCGTACTTTTATAAAGAAGCCCGCACCCGCCCCGTCCGCGAAGTCTTGAAAGAGATGGCGCTGCTGGCGCTCGAAATGACGGCGGTGACCGTGACGGAAGAGGAACGCCAGTTCGGGGACATCAACGAGACGTTAGTGGATACGCAAGTCGCGGATGCACAGCTTTCGCTCAGCGACCGCCGCGCGCTCTCGCTCCGCCGCGCCGCCGAAGTTCTGGGAGAAGTCGAGGATGAGACGAGCGCCTTCGAGCTGGAGCAGCGCGCAATCGCCCGCTTCCGCGTCCACACATCGGGCTTCGCCTATGACGAGTTCGCCGCCTACCTCATTGAGTGTGAATCTTCACTTGAAAGTGCGGACGAGGCGGACGCCCTATACGCAGCTTACGAGGCCGTCTATGAGCAGTACGACGAGAACTCGGTCGTGAGCCTGCACATGAGCGACGGCGAGCGCGTCCGCGCGGTCGGGGGGCTCGATGACGTCGTTGATGCCGACTGCTTGCCGGAAGAATCGCACCATCTGGCCGGTGAACTGTACCGGCTCTACGCGGGCGGCTTTCCGCTCCGCGATCACGGCGAAGCGTCCGGCGTGGAGGGCGTCCTGCTTCCTGCTTACCAACGCGATCCGCGCACCGGCGAGCGAGTTGAAACGCCCGTAATCGTCTTCGGCTTGGACGCGTGGCTTGATGCCGCAATTGATGGTGTGTATCACGAGCGCACCGTCCGCACCGTGCGCCACGTGGTCTGTGTCCCGCTGCCGCAAACGCAGCGTCGCAGCGTCGTCTTCGAGACCGTCGTTCCGCGCGTAGTGACAGTGAACAGAACGATGCTCGGCGTCACGACCGGCACG
>JANMAD010000363.1:0-4001 GCA_031359515.1 Acidobacteriota bacterium
TATAACGTGCTCGTCAACACGGCCGAGATCGAGGACGAAGAGTTCGTCGCCGAGCATCGCGCCCGCGCCGATGATCTGCTCGCACGTGCGCGCGGCATCGCGACCCGCGTCGAAGAGATGTTACTGGATGCGCTCGGTTGAGCCATGCTGCGCAATTGCGCGAGGACGGAGGGGTGCAAGACTATGCCGGATGAACGCAGAGAAGACCCGCGCCGCGCCGTCTCGATTGAGGCGTACTGGGAAGGATTGTCGGGCCGTCATCACGCGCGCGTGAGCGATCTGAGTCTCGGCGGCTGCTTTATAGATAGCCTCGGCAAAGCGGATGTGGGCGAGTTTATGCTGCTATCGTTGAAACAACCCGACGGCGCAACCTTGCACCTGCGCGGGCAAGTCGCCGCGGTCGATCCGCACACCGGCTTCAGCATCGCCTTCACTTATCTAACCGAAAACGAGCAACACGCGCTCGCGCAATTACTCAGTGATTGACGACCACCGCCGCCTGACATGTGCCGACTCGGCATCGGCAGGCGGCGAAACGAGCATCGGGCGGGCCACAGACGTTCTTGTAAAACCACTCTTACAGGAGTCTCCCCATGGCTATTGCGGACGACGTTCGCGGGATCGAAATACAACTCAAGCAACTGAAAGCAGAACTTTCCGCTACGCAAGGCAAGCTCGATTTGCTAAAGCCGGGGCTTGTGCAGGAGGATAAGGGGGGAGAACTGTCTTGTCTGAATAATTGGGCGTGGGGAATCGCTGGCTATTTGCTTGCGTTCATCGTAGTGTCCGCCGCGGCGACGCTGTGGCTGGTAATCAGTTATGAAAGCGCACCAAGCCGCCTGAAGCTTGCCCTGCTGTGCGTATCCGTGGGGGTCTTAGGCAGCGCCACTTCGGCAGCGCTGTCCGTCTTGAAGCGACGGGCTAACGGTTGGGAGTTCTCCGACGGCATGACATTCCCCGGCAGCGACGTGAAAGAGCGGTTCAACGTGAGCATGGTGCCCTTCTTTGTAGGTCGTCCTTTTCTGGGCATCGTCACTGGGGTCTTAGTCTTTTTCGCTAGCGGGGCCGGCCAGTTGATCAAGTTGGAAGGTCAACCCGAGCCAAACAAGATCGCTTTCCTATCGCTCCTCGCCGGCATATTCGCGAAGTCGCTGATAGACAAGCTCAAGGCGCTTTTCGACTATCTGTTCGGGGGCTAACCGTGCGCGCAGGCTGTCGAGTGAGGCACTACAAATGCTTCCGTATAAACGCGACAATCTTCCAGCCGTCGATGTACTTCCACGGCGTCTGGCCGAGCGTGTAGTGGCCGCAGGAGAGCCATTGCACGTCGAGCGGGTGGCCAGTGGCGCGGACGGCGTTGATCGTGTCGTGCGAGAGTTTGATGGGGAAGGTCAGATCGTAGCGGGCGGCGATGAAGCGCATCGGGCGCGGCGTGAGGGAAGCAAGTCTAGCAATGTAGGCGAGCGGGCTGATGGGCAGCCAGTAGTGATGTAGTTCGGCGAGCGTGAGTTCGTCGCCGAAGCCGGCGCGGACGTGTTGCGTGGATAGGCCGTGCCACGTTACGTCGGCGACGTAGCCGGAGACGTGGTTGAAGACGCCCGCGTCGATGAGCGGTTCGTGGACGAAGGTGAGGAAGGCGACGCATGAGCCGATGCTTGTGCCCATGATGCCGATGCGCTCGTAACCTTGCGCGTGCAGCCAGTGGACGGCGGCGCGCGTGTCCACGACCGCCTGTCGCATAGATTGCAGCGTGCGCCCGACGTTGGGCGAGACGAGATAGTCTGCGCGCTCAAGGTCGGCGGGGCGGCGTTCGTCGTGATAAGGCAACGACAGACGCAGCGCCGTGATGCCGAAGCGCGCGAAGAGGCGGGCCAACTCCGCGTGGCTCTCTGGCTGCGCGTTCCACTGCGGCAGTAGCACGACGGCGCGACGCGGTTGGTTGTGTGCGCCGTTGATGGCGGGAAAGAAGCGCGCCCGCACGTGATCGTTCTCCGGCGACGGTGTGCGTATGCCGCTCGTCCAAGTGAGCAGGTTGTCTGTGAATTGGTAATCGTTGATGGGCGGCAGCGCGTAGAAATCATCGCTGCGGGCCAGCACGCGCTCGGTGTGCGCGTGCAAGAGTTGGCGCGGGTCGTCGCCGTTCGCGTGCGCGACGACGCAGTCCGCGCCCCACTCGAACGGGCGCACAAGGCGATTGGTGTCGCGTTGCGCAAGTTTGCGCTCGCGCGCGTGCATTAGACGGGCCAGCAAAGTGGGTCGTGTACCTCCGTAGTGAATTTAAGTGGCGGAGGCAGAAAGGTCAAAAGGCGACGGGCGGGGTAGCGCGTCAACGCTAGCCCGCCCGTCACTTCATGCACCCTGAAATTCGTTACGGGTGGACGATCCACAGGTTGTAGTTGCCACTGCCGCTGTAGGAGTAAACCTGAAAGCGATAGTAGGCGGCCGTGCCGCTGTAAGAGATAGTCTCGCTGGCCGTAGTGCCCGTGCTGCTGGCCACGGTGACCCACGACGAGCCGTTCCATCTCTGCAAGTAGAGATCGAAGTCCGCGCCCGAAGCCGGCCCGACCAGACAGCCTTTGTGTGTGCCGGAGACGCTGCTGTAGTAGTAGCTGCCGTTCGGTTGATAGTTGGAACTGCCGGTGCTGGAGAGCGTGCCGGTGTAGAGCGTGCCACCGGCGCACGCGGGCGGGGTGCCGCCGCCACCGCCCGTCGTCAACAGCGAATAGAGCAGACGGTTGGGCGAGCCTGTGCCGGCGTTGGTCACTACGCCTGTGGTCGCGGTGCTGGTGATGGCGTTGGCGACGGTCGCGGGCGAGGCGGTTTGATTGCCTTGCAGGTAGAGCGCGGCGACGCCGACGACGTGCGGCGTGGCCATCGAAGTGCCGCTGATCGTGTTCGTCGCTGTGTCGCTCGTTGACCATGCGGACGTGATCGACGAACCGGGCGCGAAGATGTCAACGCACGTGCCGATGTTGGAGAAGGACGAGCGCGCGTCGGTGTTGGTGGTCGCGCCGACCGTGAGCGCGGCCGCGACACGACCGGGCGACTCGGTGCAGGCATCCACGCCGCTATCGTTGCCGGCGGCGATGCCGTAGGTGACGCCGGAGTTGATCGAGTTCTGCACGGCGGTGTCGAGCGCGGAGTCCGCGCCGCCGCCGAGGCTCATGTTCGCCACTGCCGGGGTGATGCGATTCGCCGTCACCCAGTCCACGCCCGCGATCACGGTCGCGCTCGTGCCGCTGCCCGCGCAGTCGAGTACGCGCACCGCATGAAGCGTGACACCTTTGGCGACGCCGTAGGTCGAGCCGCCGATTGTGCCGGAGACGTGTGTGCCATGCCCGTTGCAATCGATGCCATTGCGACCGTCGTTCATCGCGTCGAAGCCGACGGAGGCGCGACCGCCAAACTGCGTGTGCGTGACGCGGATGCCGGTATCAATCACGTAGGCGTGGACGCCCGCGCCCGTGGGCGTGTAGGTGTAGTTGCCGTCGAGCGGCAGGTTGCGCTGGTCAATGCGGTCGAGACCCCACGTCGCGCCCGTCTGCACGGTGGTCGCGTGAAACTCGCCGTTCTCCTGCACGAACTTGACGCGCGGGTCCTGGCTAAAGGCCAACGCCTGCTCTTCAGTCATGCGCGCCGAGAAGCCGTTGAGCGCGTGCTTGTAAACTTTATCAACCTTCGCGCCGAAGGCCGCGGCCATGTCGGCGGCCACATCGGGCGCGGCAGAGAGCTCGCCTTTCGCGCCGACGTAGGCGTCGTCGAGTACGACGATGTACTCGCCCGCGACGGGCTTAGCGTGGCGGCGCAGTTTCGCTTGCGGCTCTTTCACCTGCGCGTGCGAGCGCACGGAGTTGGGCGTGAGCGCGAGGGCGGCGAGGGCAAGGACAATAACGAACGTGAACAGTTTCTTCATAACTTCTCCTTAAGGTGGGTGTGCGAAATGTCTGCAAGGGAGCGACCCGCGCGGATCGCTTTCGTTATTGGGGGATGAGCATTGCGCC
>JANMAD010000368.1:0-4239 GCA_031359515.1 Acidobacteriota bacterium
GGGCGCATCTTTATTTAGCTAAGCGCATCTTTATTTAACTGAGCGCATCTTTATTTAGCTCCTACATAAGGGCTCAGTGGGCGCTGGAGAGCTTGCCGATGAGAGTAAAGAGCGGGAGGTACATGGCAATGACGATGGAGCCGATGGTGACGCCGAGGAAGGCGATCATCAATGGCTCGATCAGGGTCAGCAGGTTGGCGATGGCGGAGTCCACTTCCGATTCGTAGAAGTCGGCGATCTTGCCGAGCATGCCGTCGAGTGCGCCCGTCTGTTCGCCGATGCCGACCATCTGCGCGACCATGTTGGGGAAGACATCCGTGGCCCGCAACGGTTCGACGAAGCTTTCGCCGCGCTCCACGCCTTCGCGGATTTTCAGGATCGCCGCTTCGATCACCACGTTGCCCGCCGTGCGCGCCGTGATGTCTAAGGCTTGCAGGATCGGCACGCCCGACGAGAGCAGCGTCGAGAGCGTGCGCGAGAAACGCGCGATGGCGATCTTCAACATGATCGTGCCGAAGATCGGGAGTTTCAGCATGACGGTGTCAATATTCTTGCGCCCGCCCGGCGTGCGATAGTAAAAGCGCAGCCCGACGGCCGTGCCGATGATCGCGGCGAGGACGACCAACCCGCCGATGCCGGCGATGAAGTGGCTGATCGCCATGACGATGCGCGTCGGCAGCGGTAGCAGTTCGCCGGGGCCGAGCAAGCCGAGGAAGATCACCTGGAACTGTGGAATGACGAAGATCATGATCGCGGCCACGACGATGACCGCGATGGCGACGACTGCCGCCGGATAGATCATCGCCGAGATCACGTCGCGCTTGAGCTTGACGATCTTCTCGATGAAGGTCGAGAGTCGCTGCAAGATCAGATCGAGGATACCGCCCGTCTCGCCCGCGTCAACCATGTTGACGAAGAGTTGGTCGAACACTTTCGGATGGCGCGCCATCGCCTGCGAAAGCGTCGCGCCCTCTTCCACGTCCTGCCGCACTTGGCCCAGCACCTGTTGAAAATACTTGTGCGCCTGTTGGCTGGCGAGAATGTCGAGACACTGCACGAGCGGCAGCCCCGCGTCGATCATGACGGAGAACTGGCGCGTGAAGATCGACAGGTCTTTTGCCTTGACCTTCTTCTGCTTCGCCAGTTTGGGCACGGCGATCTCGCGCCCCTTCTCCTTGACGGAGGTGAGCATCACCTGTTCGCGCCGCAGCAGTTGTTTCAGCGTCTCGCGGTCGTCCGCCAAACGCTCGCCGACGAGCACCTCGCCTAAGCGATTCCGACCTTTGAATACGTATGTGGGCATGGATTAACTCCTAGTGACAAGTGACAAGTGACGGGTGACGAGTAACCGACAAGCACAAGTTTTTCGCTGGTCACTCGTCACTCGTCACTCGTCACTGCTTCATCTCGTTCCCGGCCGCGCGCCGATGGGGCGGGCCTGTGCGTAGGGCGAGGGGTGTGTGCCGGGGCGGGGCGCGCCGGCCGCGCCGTTGCCGCCGCCGGTGTTGAGGCCGGAGCCATGCTCGATCAGATCGCGCAACTCATCCGCGTTGCTGGAACGTTGCGTGGCGACATCGTGCGTGATCATGCGCTTGTGATAGAGCGTGGCCAACGCTTGATTGAAGGTCTGCATGCCGTACTTGTCTTGCCCCGTCTGCATCATCGAATAAATCTGGTGAATCTTGTCCTCGCGGATCAGATTGCGGATGGCGGCGTTGGGCACGAGAATTTCCAGCGCAGCGACGCGCCCGCGCCCGTCCGCGCGCGGCAGCAGCGATTGACACATGATCCCTTCGAGCACGAGCGAGAGTTGCGCGCGAATCTGCGCCTGCTGCGTCGAAGGGAACACGTCAATGATGCGGTTGATGGTCGAAGCGGCCGAGTTGGTGTGCAACGTGGCGAAGGTTAAGTGTCCGGTCTCGGCGATACGCAAGGCGGACTCGATGGTCTCAAGGTCGCGCATTTCGCCGATGAGCACCACGTCCGGGTCTTGGCGCAGGGCCGTGCGCAGGGCTTCGGCGAAGCCGCGCGTGTCCGAGCCGACCTCGCGCTGATTGACCAGACAACTCTTGTGATTGTGCAAGAACTCAATCGGGTCTTCGATGGTGACGATATGCTCATGCCGCTCGCGGTTGATCTTGTCGAGCATGGCGGCGAGCGTGGTTGATTTACCCGAACCGGTCGGCCCCGTCACGAGGATCAGTCCGCGCGGTTTGTCGCACAGCTTCGTGACGATAGGCGGCAGACCAAGCGCGTCGAATGTTCTGATCTCGTAGGGGATGGCGCGAAAGACCGCGCCGACCGCGCCGCGCTGGTTAAAGAGGTTGGCGCGAAAACGCGAGAGACCGCGCACGCCAAACGAAAAGTCGAGCTCCAACGCCTCCTCGAAGCGATGCTTCTGCGCGTCGGTCAAGACGCTGTAAGCGAGTTGCTTCGTATCGGCGGAGGTCATCACCTTGAACCCTTCGAGCGGGCGCAACGCGCCGTCCACGCGCACCTGCGGCGGCGAGTTAGTCGTTAGGTGCAAATCCGAGCCGCCCATCTCGATCAGCTTCTTCAGCAGATCGGAGAGCGAAAGTTGTTGTTCGATGGATGCTTCGTTGGCTGCCATGTCGAGTGTGTGCTGGAGGTTTCAGGTCGGCGCATTGCGCGCCCGCCGTAGCGTGACGACGGGCGACGCAATGCATGTAACTAGCGGGTCAGCGTCGCCGTGCTGGTGGTCAGCGCGGCGCGTGCGCGCGTGTTGAGTGCGGTGACAAACTGTTCGGCATCGCGGGCCAGCGCCGGCGCGTCGTTAATCCGCGCGCTCGTCGTCAAACCGTAAATCTGGCCGTTGAACTCGGTGAAGTAGAAGACCCAGGATGTATGCGCGCCGTCGGCCTGCGCGCTCTCGGCGACGACGATGAACGTGCGTTGCCCGCCCATCTCGCGCTCCATATCGTTGACGACCCAGCCGCCTTCAGCGAGCATCTTGCTGATGACCTTGCCGCGCAATTCGGTGAAGGCAACACCGTTGAGGGTCTTGCTTTTGGACAGCTTGTTCGCGTCCGGCGCGGCGTTCGCCACGGCGACGCGCGTCCAAGTGACCGCGCCTGTGTTGCGCGTATCCGTGCCGCTTACGCTGAAGCGCAACTCGCCGGCCGCGTTCGCCGATAGATTGTGCCACGCGCCCGGCCATTGCGGCGCGCTCATTTTACGCGGCGGCGCGGGCGCTGCGACTGCCGGCAGCATGGGCGCGTCCTTCACGGCCAAGGCGGGCATGAGCGGCGCGGGCTGGACAGAGGAGAAGGCGGGCAACACGAGCGGCGCGAGCGCCGGCGTCAAGAGCGCATGCGCGGCCGCGGCCTTTGCGACCGGACTGTTTTTCGCGCCGGGCAGACGCCCCTGCGCGTTGAGCGTGCGCAAGCGTGCGCGGCGCGCAACCGCTGCGCGGCGACGGCGCAAAGCGGCGCGGTGTCTGCGCCACCATGCGCGCGTGTGGCGACGATGGCGGCGTTTTTGTGCGGCGGTCGTTGATTTCGGCCCGCCCGCGAACGAGTCGGCAATCGGCAGCGTCGCGGCCAGCGAGCATAGGATGAGCAATGAGATAACTAGAGCGCG
Organism: Acidobacteriota bacterium; assembly: GCA_031359515.1. GTDB lineage: Bacteria > Acidobacteriota > Blastocatellia > Pyrinomonadales > Pyrinomonadaceae > QHXQ01. The sequence continues at coordinate 3,601 of JANMAD010000368.1, forward strand.
CAGCATAGCGTTTTCCTCTTAGGCGACCGTCTCCCGCACCACTTCTTCGATGGTCGTAATGCCGTTTCTGATCTTCATCAAGCCCGATTGACGCAAGGTCAACATGCCGTTCTCAATTGCGCGCTTGCGCAGTTCGAGGGCCGATGCGCCGATCAGGATCAGTTCGCGTACGTCGTCGGTGATCTCCATCACTTCGTAGAGACCGACGCGACCCTTGTAGCCGGTGTTGTTGCACTTCGCGCAGCCACGCCCCTTGAAAATCTTGAGCGTCTTCGACTCTTCGGCCGTAAAGCCGACCTCGACGAGCGCTTCGGGCGGCGTATGCACAGTTTCTTTGCACTCCGAGCAGACGCGACGGATCAGGCGTTGCGCCTGTATGAGGTTGACCGAGGTGGCGACGAGGAATGGCTCGATGCCCATGTTCATCAAGCGCGAGATGGTGGAGGGCGCGTCGTTCGTGTGCAGGGTGGAGAGGACGAGATGGCCTGTGAGCGCGGCCTTGATGGCGATCTCGGCGGTCTCGAAGTCGCGGATTTCGCCGACGAGAATGATGTTCGGGTCTTGCCGCAGGAATGAACGGAGCGCGGCGGCGAAGTTCAGACCGATCTGCTCCTTCATCTGCACCTGATTGATGCCGGC
>JANMAD010000387.1:0-2007 GCA_031359515.1 Acidobacteriota bacterium
GCGGCGATCCGCGATTACATGTTGGCGCATGGCATGCAGTTGCCGCAGCGCATCACGGCTGAGCTACAGGCATCACGCATCCTGCGCGCCGTCTATAGCGAACGGCAGTTGCAGGAGACGATGGTTGATTTCTGGACGAACCACTTCAACATCTTCGCCGGCAAGGGCGCGGATCGCTGGCTGTTAGTTTCCTACGACCGCGACACGATCCGCCCGCACACGTTGGGCAAGTTCCAAGACCTACTCATCGCGACGGCCGAAAGCCCGGCCATGCTTTTCTATCTCGACAACTTCCAGAGCGTCAGCCCGAACGCGCAACAGGGCAACCCGCGCCGGCAACAGTTGCTTCGGCAAATGATGAATAACAACCCACGCGCGCAGATACGGCAACAAGGTAACGGGCAGATGCCGCAGCCAGCGCAAGGGCAACTTCCGCCGCAACGCATGAAGCGCGGCATCAACGAGAACTATGCGCGCGAGTTGATGGAGTTGCACACGCTCGGCGTGGATGGCGGCTACACGCAGAAGGACGTGCAGGAAGTGGCGCGCTGCTTCACCGGTTGGACGATTATTGATCCGCGCGGCTACGCGGGTCGCGCCGGGTTGGTGGACGAGAATCGCGCGGGCACCTTCGTCTTCAACGCGCGCCTGCACGACAATGGCGAGAAGCTTGTGTTGGGGCACAAGATTCCGGCGGACGGCGGCGAGAAAGACGGGCTGTTGGTCTTGGACATACTCGCGCATCATCCGGCGACCGCGAAGTTCATCGCCACGAAGCTCGCGCGCAAGTTCGTCATGGACGAGCCGACGCCTGAATTGGTCGGGCGCATCGCAGCGGCGTTCACGAAATCCGACGGCGACATCAGCGAGACGTTGAAAGCTGTCTTCACCTCGCCGGAATTCAACGCGCCGGAGAACTATCGCGCGAAGATCAAGACGCCATTTGAGCTGGCAGTGAGTGCCGTCCGCGCGCTCGGCGGCGAGACGAACGGCGCGCCCGCATTGCATCAATGGATCGCGCGCATGGGCGAGCCGCTCTATCAGTATCAACCGCCGACGGGCTACCCCGACACGGCCGAGCATTGGGTCAACACGGGCGCGCTGCTTGAGCGCATCAACTTCGCGCTCGCGCTCGTCAGCAATCGCATCCCCGGCACGCGCGTCGATCTCGCGCGCTTCACCGGCATGCAAGCTAACGGCGGCAAGATCGATCAGGCGCGCGTGCTTGATCAGTTCGTCGCCGTCATCCTGCAAGGCGACATGTCGGCGCAGACGAAGGCGTCGCTCTTGAAGAAACTGAGCGAACAGGCGAGCGCGCCGACAGCGACAGCTATGGGGCAGTCCCCGCCGGCCGCAGCACAGGCGGCCGACGATGCTGCCCTGATGGACGTGGGCGGACAGCGACCGCGCCAACGACGCTTGGGTCCATTCGGGCAGTTAGCGGTGAACAACAACGCGCCAGCGGGTAACGCGGAAGTCGCGCGCATCGCCGCGCTGATCCTCGGCTCACCCGAATTTCAAAGACAGTGACGAGTGATAAGTGACGAGTGACAAGCAAGAAGAGGCTTGGCTTAACTCGGCACTTGTCGCTCGGCACTTGTCACTGTTTTTAGAGGTACATGGTTATGAATCGCAGATTCTTTCTGAAGTCGAGCGGGGTCGCGTTCGCTAGTATTGGTTTGGCCTCAGCCGCGCCGTCGTTTCTTCAGCGTACTGTGTTGGCGCAGGGCGTGAACGGTGCGGCGGGCGGGCGGCGTAAGACTTTGATCGCGATCTTCCAGCGCGGCGCGGTGGATGGCCTCAACATGGTCGTGCCGTATGGCGAGAAAAATTATTACGAATGGCGACCGACGCTCGCCATCGCGCAACCGAAACGCGGCGCACTGGGCGAGTCGGTCGTTGACCTCGACGGTTTCTTCGGGTTGCATCCGGCGCTCGCGGGCTTCAAACCGATCTGGGACGCGAAGCGGCTGGCGATTGTCCACGCCGCCGGTTCGCCCGACAACA
>JANMAD010000395.1:0-1982 GCA_031359515.1 Acidobacteriota bacterium
TACGCATACAACCGCGTCCGCTTCGGCGCGCACGACTTATTACCTGCGGAAGCAAAACATGTCGAAGCATGGCTACAAAGATTGGAAGAAAGTAAATCGTGAATAGATGAAGAAAGGATTTTATCTATTCACGATTTACGATTCACGACTCACGACTCACGATTCAAGGCATTTATGAAAAAGATTGGTTTCATTAGTTTAGGTTGTCCGAAGAATCTCGTTGATAGCGAAGTGATGATGGGCCGGCTCAAACAGGCTGGTTATGAGATCACGAACGACGAAAGTGAAGCGGAGACGCTGGTGGTCAATACCTGCGGCTTCATTGACGCGGCGAAGCAGGAATCAATCAACGCGATCCTCGACGCGGCGCGGCTGAAGACGGAAGGGAAGTGTCAACGCCTCGTCGTCGCGGGCTGTCTGGTCGAGCGTTACCGCGATGAATTGCGCGCGGAGATGCCCGAAGTTGATGCGTTCATCGGCACGAATCAGATCAATGACATCACGCAGGTTTGCGATGAGAAGGTTAATACGCGCTCGTTGCCCGTGATCTCGCTCGGCAACCAGAGCGCGACTTATCTGTACGACGAGTCAACGCCGCGCGTGCTGGCGACGCCGAGCCACACGGCCTACATCAAGATCGCTGAAGGCTGCGACCGCCCGTGCGCGTTCTGTTTCATCCCGCAGATGCGCGGGCATTTTCGCAGTCGCCGCTTCGGCTCGGTCGTGAGCGAAGCGCAGACGCTCATCGCGCAGGGCGTGAAAGAATTGATCCTCGTCGCGCAGGATTCATCGCGTTATGGCGAAGACTTGGGGCAGGTGGACGGCCTCGCGCATCTGCTCCGCGAGCTGGCGCAACTCGACGGCGACGCATGGGTGCGTGTCATGTACACCTACCCGACGCACATCAGCAATCTGTTCCTTGATGTGTTGGCGAGCGAGGCGCAGGCGGTCAAGTATCTCGACATGCCTTTGCAGCATGCCGCACAGAATGTGTTGAAGTTAATGAAACGCGGCGGCAATCGCGCGAGCCTCGAACGTTTGATCGCGCGCATACGCGAGCGTGTGCCCGGCATCGCCGTCCGCACCACGTTCATCACTGGCTTTCCCGGCGAGACGGACACAGACTTCGCGGAGTTGCTCGCGTTCGTGCGCAACATAGAGTTCGACCGCGTCGGCGTCTTCACTTACTCGGATGAAGAAGGCACGCCGGCGTATGAACTGCCGGGCAAGGTTGAGCCGCGCGTGGCCAAGCGGCGACGCGATCTGTTGATGAAAGAGCAGGCGCGCATCTCGCGGCGGCGCAACCGCGCACGCATCGGCGCGACCGTGCGCGTGCTGTTTGAAGGCCCTGCGAAAGAGACCGACCTGCTCTGGCAGGGGCGCACCGAAGGGCAAGCGCCCGACATAGATGGCTGCGTCCTGATCAACGATGCGCCCGAAGGCGTCTTACCTGAGCCGGGCGATTTCGTCAATGTCCGCATCACCGACGCGCACGAGTACGATCTGATCGGGCACATTGTATAACAGCAGTGACGAGTGACGAGTGACGAGTGACAAGCAAAACAGACTTGCCTTAGCTCATTACTCGACACTCGACACTCGTCACTGTCTCTAATGCCTGTCGTTAAAGAATCAAGCGACGAGTTGAATCCGGCCGTCGGCGTCAGTGCGCCTATCAGGCCTGCGCCACGACGCAGGACGGCGCGCGATTACGTGGCGCTCGCAGTGGCGACGTGTGGCGTCGGCTTGTTGCCGCTCGCGCCGGGCACGTGGGGCGCGCTCGTCGGGGTCGCGCTCTATCTGGGCGTGCGGTTTGTCAGTTTGCATCTCGTCGCGCTGGGCGAGCGCGGCTGGCTCGTGCCGCCCCTCGCAGTGCTACAACCAACGCTCATCCTGCTATTGCTCACGGGGCTGACGCTCGCGGGCATCTGGGCAGGGACGCGCACGGAGAGCTTGCTGGCACGCAAAGACCCCGGCGCGGT
>JANMAD010000523.1:0-14754 GCA_031359515.1 Acidobacteriota bacterium
CGGATTGGAGGAGATACGCGGAGCGTCCTTTAATCCGCAATCCGAAATCCGCATTCCGCAATCAAAACCGCCAGCGCAAAAGCGGTTGCTGTTGGCGCACGCTCATGCTTGGTAGCCATTCATGCGAACCGCCGAATGAGGACGGCTGCACTGTGCGTAAGGGCGGCCGCGCGCCACGTCCCGGCGTCATGCTCGGCAACCAGACGCGGACGCGCCGTTCAGGTTGGCGCACCGCGCTCGCGCTCCATGCGAAACTTGTCGGGCGTAACGCCGCCGTATGGGCCTCTTCATCAATCTCCAACTCGAAGCCGAACAACTCGCGCAACAGTTCGAGCAAGCGCGGCTGATCGAGCTGCGCGCCCTGCTCCGCGAGCAGCGCGTCGAGCCAACGCGCGAGCGGCGGCGAAAGACGTGCGCGGATCAGCGGCAACGGTTCGGCAAAAACGAGCGCGACGATGAGCGTGCGCAGTTCGGCCAACTCCGTCGGGCCGAGCGCGGGCAAGGCGGCTGCGGCCAGCGCGTGCGCGAGGGTCAGAGTGCTTTCGTACTGCGCGGCCTCGTCCGCCGCTTCGAGCGCGACGGCGAGCGCATCGCCCGCGTAGCCCGTCTCGTTCACGACCCGCGCGAACTCGTGTGTGTGCGTTTGAAACTCCGGCGTCTCGTCGCGCTCCGGCGCGATACCGACGGCAGGTGTGCGCGCCTCGGCGGAAGTAAGTAGGCGGACGAACGGTTTGCCCGCGGCCGCGAAACCGACTTCAGCGCGATAAGCGCGACCGGGTTGCACGTCGAACCAATAGTTGCGCGCGGGCGAGGCTGCGTCGGTCTCCGTGTGGCCACTCTCCAGGTCGATCAAGCGCACGGCAAGCTGATAGCCGTCGGCGGCGGCACCGAACGCGCGGCGGAGCGTCGCCTGCGGCTCGTGCGCGTGTTGCCAGTATGCGTAGAGCCTGTGGGGCGACTGCACGAGCAGTTGCATATCGTCGCGCTCGTAAAGTTCGGGCAACGGCTCGTCGTCTTCCGGCATGAGTGCGGCAGAGGTGACGGCCGCGCCGGCCGGCGACACTGCGCCCGCGGCGGCGACAGCGGCCGGTGCTTGCTCGGAACTGCCCGGAAAGCGGAGGATCATGGTGTGACGTGTGCTGCGCCGGCGCGCGTTAGCACGGGCCGGCGGCGCGAACTGAAATGATTATTAAAGCGAGCGGGTTACTTGTAAGTGATAAGCGCGGGCGGTGTCAACATGGCAGGGAAAAACGAGCGCGGGCTTGCTACTTCTGCGCGACGGCTCGTTTGAGGGTGATGGTGAGTTCGCCCACGTCCGTGTTGATGCGCGCACGGACGGGAATGCGCCGGGCGTCGTCCGTGAGCCAAACCGACATGCTGCCGTTGCGATCCTGAATCAGCCGTTGTTTGCCGAAGAGTTCTACGTCAACGCGCAACGTCTGCACCTTGCCCAAGACCGTCTTCATGCGTTTGCGCTCGACCACACCGACCGGAATGCGAAAGACATCGCCGGAATCGCTCAGCACGAGCTCGAGTCTTTGGCCCAGCACGAGCGGCTGCGTGCGCAAGTAATAGATCGCGGACAGGAAATCGTAGGCGGCATGATCGAGCGGATGCTGAATGATGCGCGGCTGGCTCGCGGGATCGTTCGGGTTGCGCTCCGTCCAAGTGATCTGTTGCGCGCCGCGGTCGAAGATGGCCTCGCTGGCGCGGGCGCGTTTGCCCTGCTCATCCAACTTGGTCGTGCGCAGGATGGTGAACGTGTCCGGCTCGACGACCGACTCCATGTTGAAATGAAAGTCTATGCCGAAGAGTTTGCGAAACCAACCCTTCGCATCGGCGTTGCCTGTGAAGATAAGATTGGTGACGGGCAAATCGTCGCGCACGTCGGTCGGCGTCGCATTGACGGCCGCGCGTGTGGCAGTGAAACGGAATTCCGCGATCTGCACGCCGCGCAGCAGCAGTTTCGAGAACTCGCCTTCGTAAACCAATTCTTCCTTCGGCTCGAAGGGCAGTGGCGTGGGGTGCGCGGCGGCCGGTCGGGTGTTGTCATGCGTCCGGGCCGCAGCGAACGGCGCTGTGAGCGTCGCCAGCAGCGCGCATAGTGAGAGCAGAAAAATTCGCCGCAACTTGATCATCACTTCAACAGCCAAGCCTTGCACGCCAGCACGCCCAACGCGAAAAGCAGCCCCAGTGCCGCGCGATATTCGCGGTAACGCAGATATAAACTCGCGTCGAACTTCACGGACGCATGCGCGCCCTCGCGATAAGGCGTCAGGCACGGCAGAAAGAGCGGGACGCGGCGGGCATAAAGTTCGTAATCCGCGCCGAACAAGCCCGCTAACGTCTGCGCTTCGACGCGCATCACGGGCAAATAGATGCCTAAAAAGAGCGCCACGAAGACCAAGCCTAACAACCATCCGCGCCACGCTGCGATGGTGAGGCCGAGATCGCCCGCCGCGATGGTGAAGCCGAGACCGAGTATGAAGCTGCCGAGGTAGAGCGGGTTGCGCGTATGCGCGTAGGGGCCGGAAGTAGCCAGGCGGTCGTTCTTGCGTATGTGCCCCGCCGCCCACGCGCGCACGAGCAGACCGCACAGGGCAACCGCGCCGCCGATGAGCAGGGTCAGCGGGCGCGGGCGCGCGAGCAAAATAAATAACGCCGCGCAGACGAAGCCGAGCGGCACGCGCCAACGCTGCATCCACGTCCCGCCCCTACGCATGTCCTGTCCTCTCTGCGGCAGAATGCAAGGGGCGCGTGTGCTGAGCGAGTTTTAATTGATAGTGGAAATTAAAGCGGAAGTCGAAGGGCGCGGCGCATGTCCGTTGTAACTGCTGACGCGGTGCCAGCAGCGTCTCCCCAGACACCGGCCAGCGCCTGCGCGCCTTCGTGTGGACTTCGATGAGACGATTCACGGACGGGTTGTCCCTCTTAAAAACAGTGACGAGTGGCAAGTGACGAGTGACGAGCGGCGGCCAAATTTAGCACAGCATCGCTCATTCGACGTTCGTCACTTTCCGATTCAATTGCACGACCATCTGCGACGACGAGTGGTCTTTGGGGTCGCCGACAATCGCCACGCGCCCGCCGTAGGCGCGCACCACCGCGCGCTCCGGCACGGTCTCTTCCGTATAATCCGTGCCCTTCGCGTGTATGTCCGGGCGGAGCGCGGTCAGTAGCGCCGTGACCGTCGGCTCGGCGAAGATGATGACGAGATCGACGGCGCGCAAACTGGCGATCACTTCGGCGCGCTCGCGCTCGGACACGAACGGTCGCCCCGGCCCTTTCAGTTGGCGCACCTGTTCGTCCGCGTTAATGCCGACCACCAACAGATCGCCGAGCGCGCGGGCCGCTTCCAGATAACGCACATGGCCCACGTGCAGGATGTCGAAACAACCGTTGGCGAGCACGATCCGCGCCCCGTGCTTGCGCGCAATCGCCACGCGCGCGATCAAACGATTGCGATCAAGTATGCGTGCGGCGGCGTTAGCTCGTTGCTGTTCTTCAGATGAATACATGCGCCTGTCGAGTAAAACTTAACATAAGCAGACAATGAACGATGAATACCGCACAGGGTACAAAAGTTGAACCGCGTAGCGTTCATCATTCATCGTTCATTGCTCTTTGTCTTCCGTTGTTGTCCCAGAGATAGATGCCAGCAACTCCGGCGGCGTGGCCGTGGCCGTGCCGCGCTTCATCACGACGAGACCGCCGGCATGATTGGCCAGCAGGGCGGCGTCGGCGAAGCTTGCGCCGCGTGCGAGCGCGAGCGTATAGGCGGCGATGACCGTGTCGCCCGCGCCGGTCACATCCACCGCCGCGCGCGAACTGATCGTTGCGAGATGGAGCGGAGCGCGCCCCATCTCTAGCAACAACATGCCGTCCGCGCCGCGCGTGACGAGCAGTGCTTGATAAGCGAGCCGGGCGCAGAGCGCGGCCGCCGCTTCGTCGAGCATGGCCGTATCAGTCAATTTGCGGCCCAGCACATGCTCAACCTCGTCCTCGTTCGGCGTGCCCGACGTGAAACCGGCGAACTCCGGCAGCCGGAAACGCGAATCAACCAGTACGGGCACTGCGGGCCGCGCGCGTAAAGCCGCGCGCAACGCCGCGATCACTTCCGGGCACGCCACGCCATAGTTGTAATCGGAGATGATGACCGCATCGGCCGTCGCGCACGCCGCGCGCACGCGCTCGATTAGCTGCGCTTTGATCGATTCGTCCGCGAGCGGTACATCTTCGTAATCAACGCGTATGACCTGTTGCCGCGGCGAGTGCGCCTGCCCGGCGAGGATGCGAACTTTGGTCACGGTCGAGATGGTTGGCGAACTGACGATGCCGCTGCAATCAACGCCGAGCGCAGAAAGTTTATCAAGCAACGCGCGGCCCGACTCGTCTGCGCCGACAACACCGACGAGCGCAGTCTGCGCGCCGAGCGCGGCCAAGTTTGCGGCACAGTTGGCCGCGCAGCCCGGCACGGTCTCAGTCCGCTCATGGCGCAGGATCAGCACGGGCGCTTCGCGCGAGACGCGGTTGATCTCGCCATACAAAAACTGATCGGCGACCGCATCGCCCACCACCAACACGCGGCACTGCGGGAACTCGCGCACCAAACGCGCCAGACGTTCTTGCAACGGAGACAGCATAGCAAGGGATGAGGGATGAGGGATGAGGGATGAATAAGAACGGGCCGCTTATTCATCCCTTTCATCCTTCATCCCTCACCCTTCATCCCTCCAATGATCTCGCGCACGGCGGCGAGCAGATCATCCGCGATTAAGTCGGGCTGCTGTTGCCACGCGCTACGTTGATACTCCCACTCGCCGCGCCCGTAGCCGCTTAAGACGAACGCGGAATGTAAGCCCGCGTTGCGCGCAAGTTCCATGTCGCCGTAACGGTCACCGACCATCCAACTCTGCGCGATGTCAATGTCGAAATCCTGTGCGGCGCGTTGGATCAGACCGGGCTTAGGCTTGCGACAGTCGCAGTCGAGCCGATAGGGCAGCGTGCCAACCGTCGGATGATGCGGGCAATAGTAGATCGCGTTGAGCCGCGCCCCACCAGTCAACAACTCCAGTCGTAATTGCTCATGCACCAACTTGATGATGTCTTCGCTGAAATACCCGCGCGCCACGCCCGCCTGATTGGTGACGAGGATGGCGAGCCAGCCCGCGTCGTTGAGCGTTTTAATCGCCTCTGCCGCATAAGGGAAGACGCGATAGCGCGTCGGGTGGTTGACGTAGCCGACCTCTTCGGAGATCGTCCCATCGCGGTCAATGAAGACGGCGCGGTGCTTCATCCGGCGACCTCCGCGTGGGTCGGGCACGTTGCGCAAACGAGCATAGCAGTGGCGCGGATGAAGACAGCGGCCGGCGTGATCGCGGTCATGCAACGATGATCAATCGGGCAATCGCGCAGCATGCACGGCGCGCAGTCGGGCGGCTCGCGCATGATCTCTGCATTGGGCGCGAACGGGCGCGTAGTGAGCGGATTGGTCGGGCCGAAAATGACGAGGGTCGGACGTGCGAGCGCGGCGGCAAGATGCGCGGGGCCTGTGTCGTTCGTCACGAGCAGATCGACGAGGCTCAACACGGCGGCGGTCTCCGCGAGACTTGTCGCGCCAGTCAACACGATGGGCTGATGCCGCATACGCGCGCGTACCTGTTCGCTCACATCTACTTCAGCGCGTGCGCCGATGAGCAGCACGTCTGCACCGGCTTTCCCGATCAAGTGATCGGCGAGCGCGGCATAGCTCTCGCCGGGCCAACGCTTCGCCCGACTGTTCGTCGAGCCGGGGCAGAGCGCGACGAGCGGCCGATCAAAGGACACACCGTGTTTGTGCAACAACTCGCGCGCTTGCGTCTGGCGCGCGGGCGACACTGATAAAGCGTATTGCGGCTCGCTCGTCGTGACGGATTGCGTGCCGGTCAATGCATGCTCAAGCGCGGCGACGAGATAGAGGTAATAAAAAACTTCGTGGCGCTCGCTGCGCCATGCAGGGGGCGCGAGCGGATGTGTCAAGAGTCGCGCGCGTGCGTCCGTCGCATAGCCGAAGCGCAGCGGCACACGCGCGGCAGCGGCAACGAGCGCGGGCGCGAAGGCGTTGGGGAAGAGCACGGCGAGATCGAAGCGGCGCGCGTGCCATGCGCTCGTCTGGCTCAGGAAGGAGCGCAAGCCGCGCGGCTGCTCGTCAATTAACAGCAGGTCGTCAATGAAATCGGCGTCGGCGAAGATGCCTTCGGCCCACGGGCGCGTGGCGAGCGTGATGTGCGCGTGCGGCAGCAGTTGGCGCAGAGCGCGCAGGGCCGGCACGGTCATCACCGCATCGCCGACCCAGTTCGCGCCGCGCACGACGACGCGCTCGATCTGTTTTGCTTTGAGTTCGTGGGTCATCGGATGGAGAGAAATATCTCACGCAAAGGCGCAAAGACGCAAAGAAGAACGCAAAGAGGTTGAAAGGTCTATTGCGTCCTTAGCTTTGCGTCTCCAGCGCCTTTGCGTGCGGCTTATGCCCGCACAATTCACAACAAATAGCGCAACCCTTCGTCCACGCCAACCGCCGGCTGCCAGCCGAGTTCACTGCGGACGAGAGATAAATCGGAGACGTAGTTGAACGGCACGGGGCGTGGCCCGCTCGCTTCATCAATCTGTGGCACAAGCTCGATCATGCGCCCGACACGCTCAACCAATTCGCGCAGGGAGACGGCATTCGCGCGTCCGCCGCCAAGGTTATACAGCCCGCGCGTGCGGCGCGAATCAATGAAGGCGCGACAGGCGCGGGCAAAGTCGTCCACGTGCAGGATGTCGCGCACAGGCGCACCATTCGCCGGGAGTTTGAGCGACCAGCCGCGCTTGACCGCTTCGACGTAGTGCGTGACGAAGCCCGCCTCGTTGCCTGCGGACGGACGCGCATAGACGGTTGAGAGACGAAAGATGCAAGCGCGAAAGTCGCGCGCGGCGGCGTAGTAGTCAACGAAACGCTCGGCGATGAGCTTCGACCATTCGAGCGGCGTCTGCCCGCAGTAAGCGGTCGCACAACTTTCGGGCACGTCCGCGTAGTTGTCAACGTGCGCGCCGTACACGTCTTTCGTGGAAGCGTAGATGAAGACCGCGCCGGGGCGCACATGGCGCAACAGATTCGCCGTGCCCTCGACGTTCGTGCGGAAACAATCTTCGGCGGCGGCGGGGTTTTTATCGAGGTGCGCGGCGAGATGGATCACCACGTCGTAATCGGCCAACCGCGCCGCATCGTCCACGCTCAGCACATCGAAGCCCGCGCGCCGCGAAAAGTCATCGGCCTGAAAGAAACGGCGCACGTGTGTGCCGAGATAACCGCTCCCGCCTGTGACGATGATGTTCAAAGTTTAAGATTCGAAGTGCAAAAGGCAAAGTCTAATAGGTTGCGCATAACTGCGGCCGGTAGCTCCGTTAGGAGTGAGATGTTTGTAGCAGGGCGCATACCCCACAAGAACCAAGCTCCGTTAGGAGCGACATCTATGCAGGCCGAAAACATGTCGCTCCTAGCGGAGCTAAAGCATAACCACCACGAACTGAGACTACAAACACGTCGCTCCTAATGGAGCTTGCAGATAGCCTCTGTCGTTCGTTCGATGTTGAATCATGAACGCTTGATCTAGTTCTTCGCATTCGCTTGGGTCTTGAGTTGCGCGAGCGCGTCGGTGCGGCCGATGGCGATGAGCAGGTCGCCGGCTTCGATGAAAGCGTCGCCGGACGGGTTGAAGATCATCTCGCCGGCGCGACGACGGACGGCGACGATGACCACGTCCAACTCGGCGCGGATGTTGGTGAAGCGCAGACGACGGCCGACGTAAGGACTGTCGGCCGCGACCTCGACCTCCTCGAAGTTCAAATCAAGCGCCTCGGCCGTGATCGTGGCCATGAAGTCTTCGACCGCCGGCTTGGTCAACGCCTGCATGATGCGCTGGCTGCCGATGATGGTCGGCGCAATGACGCGGTTCGCGCCCGCACGGATCAGTTTCGGCTCGGCCTGTTCCTCTGTCGCCCGCGCGACGATGTGCAAGCCCGGATTCAGTTCGCGCGCCGTCAGCACGACGTAGACGTTATCGGCGTCGGTCGGCAGACAAGCGGCGAGTCCGCGCGCATGTTCGACGCCGGCCTCGTGCAGCGTGCCTTCAAGCGTCGCGTCGCGCACGAGGAGCGGCACGCCCTCTTCGAGCCAGGTGCCGACGATCTCGGCCTCGCGCTCGATGATGACGAAAATCTCACCCTTGCGTTGCAACTCGCGGATCACGCGCGAGCCGACGCGCCCCGCGCCGCAGATGATGAAGTGGTTGCGCAGTTTGCTTACCTCACGCAAACGCCGTCGCTGCCCAAAGCCGGCGACGATCTCAGACTGGACGATCTCGACGAGCGCACGCGACAGCACGAAGCCGACCGTGCCGACGCCGATGAAGATGAAGCCGATGGCGAAGACGCGCCCGCCCGTGCCGGTCGGGTGCAAATCGCCGTAGCCAACCGTGGCAATCGTCGTGACCGTGAAGTAGACACTGTCGAGCAGCGACCAGCCTTCGATCAAATGAAAGCCCAGCGTGCCGAGCGCGACGACCGCGCCCAACACGCCCAGCGCGTAGATGACACGCGCCCGCGCTCGCTTCGACAGGCTGGTCACGGGAAAAAGAGACGAACGCCGCTGCCGGCTTGCTGCATCCAACCGCACGGCTCCGGCACGAACGCGGTCACGGTAACGAATCGGGCCGTTGAGTGTCAAACAAGAGTGGACAGTGAAACGTATGAGGTAATACAGTGACGAGTGACGAGTGACAAGTGACGAGTTAAAACTTCTTGCTCGTCACTCGTCACTTGTCACTCGTCACTGCTTTCCTATGGCTATCCGGCATCCACCAACGAATCGCGTGCCGCCCGTCGCCCGGCGGGGCAAGTCGCGCGTCGTGAAGTATGCCGCGCCGGAGGAAAGTTTCGTGCGCCGTTGGACGCGGCGCATTCTGCGCCCGCCCGTAGTCGTCGCGCTCGTGGCCTTGACCGCCTTCACGATCAGCATCTTCGGTTATTACTACTGGGTCTTCTCCGCGCGCATTGACCGGCTCATCAGCGGCGAAATCTACACGCGCTCCGCCGGCATTTACACCGCGCCGAAAGAGTTGCGCGCGGGCGCAGGTGTGTCCGAAGACGATCTCATCGCGCATTTGAGGCGCGCGAATTATGTGGAGAAGGCGCAGCAGGCAGACGCGGCGCGCGGGCGTTACACGGTCAACGGCGCGAGCGTTGATGTCGAGCCGGGCACGGATGCGGTCGTGGACGGGCAGCGCGCTTTCCCGCGCGTGCGCGTCACGTTCGCGAAGAGCGGCAAGGGCGTCGCGGCTTTGAGCGCGCTCGACACGAACGCGAAGCTTCAGTCGGCGTTGGTCGAGCCGGAGGCGATCAGTTATGTCTCCGGCGCGGAGCGCGGCAAGCGGCGGGTCGTCGGGTTTCAAGACTTGCCGCCGCATCTGATCAAGGCGATCACGGTGACGGAGGATCGCGCCTTCTTCGAGCATTGGGGCATCAACTGGCGCGGCATCATCCGCGCCTTCGTCCGCCGCTACGAGCTTGATCCAAACTCACGGCTCGCACGTCAGGGCGGCTCAAGCATCACGCAGCAGTTGGTCAAAAATCTCCTGCTCTCGCCGGAGTACACGTTGCGCCGTAAGTTCGCCGAGGCGTATATGTCCGTTATCCTTGAGACGCGCCTCACGAAGCAGCAAATCTTTACGCTCTACTGCAATCAGATTTATCTGGGGCAACAGACCGGCTTCTCGATCAACGGTGTGGGCGAAGCGGCGCAGGCTTATTTCGGTAAGGACGTGACCGCGCTCGCGCTGCCTGAGTCCGCCATGCTGGCCGGTTTGATCCGCAGTCCGAATCGTTACAACCCCTATCGCAATCCGGAGACAGCGACCTCGCGCCGCAACGAAGTGCTCAGTCAGATGGCCGACGCGGGCGCGATCACGGCGAGCGATGCGGCGGCGGCGAAACTGAGCGAACTGAAACTCGCGCCGGCCCGTGGGCGCGTGGACAGATCGGAAGCGCCCTACTTTGTTGACTACGTGCAGAATCAACTGGCGGACATACTCGCCGACGCGCGCAGCGCCCCGCACCTGCGCATCTACACCACCGTTGACATGGACTTGCAACGCGCAGCTTACGCGGCCGTGACGAAGCAACTCGCCGCGCTCGATAAAATTTACGCGAAGCGTTATCCGCCCGGCACGCTGCAAGCCGCGCTCGTGGCGATGGATGCGCAGACCGGCGCGATTGTGGCGATGGTCGGCGGGCGCGACTACGAGAAGAGTCAACTCAATCGTGCGACCGATGCGTTGCGCCAGCCCGGCTCGGTCTTCAAACCATTCGTCTATGCCACCGCGCTCAACACGGCCTTCGACCCGATCCCGCGCGTCATCACCGCCGCCACGACCTACATGGACGCGCCGAAAACTTTCACCTACGGCACACAGGAATACTCGCCCGGCAACTTCGGCGATCAGTATTCTAACGAGCCGCTGACTTTGCGCGACGCGCTGGTGCATAGCAAGAACGTGATCACGGTGGACGTGGCGAACGATGTGACTATCGGGCGCGTGATGAGTCTGGCGGCAAAGGCGGGCTTGCCCAAGCCGCAGCGCGCGTATCCGGCGATGGCGCTGGGCACGAACGAGGCGACGCCGTTGCAGATCGCCTCCGCCTACACCACGTTCGCGCGGCTCGGCTCGCGCGTCACGCCGATTGCGATCACGCGCGTCACGACGGGGAGCGGCGCGACTGTCGCCGCGCCCGCCGCGCAGCAGAACGACGTGCTGCGGCCCGAGATCGCATACATCATGACTTCGTTTATGAAGGACGTGGTCAATCGCGGCACGGCCGCGCCTCTGCGTGCGCGCGGTTTCAAGTTCAACGTCGCGGGTAAGACCGGCACGTCGCGCGACGGTTGGTTCGCTGGCTACACGCCGCATCTTGTCTGCGCCGTCTGGGTCGGCTTCGACGACGGCGCGCAGTTAGGGCTGACGGGCGCAAACTCCGCGCTGCCGATCTGGGGCGATTTCATGCAGGCGGCTTTGAGCGCGCATCCCGAATGGCAAGGCGATTGGCAGATGCCCGGCGGCATCCAGCAGGCGGAGATAGACACGCGCACAGGCATGCTCGCGCTGCCCGAAGATCAATTCAAGCGCACGGAATTATTCATCAGCGGCACGGCCCCGACGGAGCAAAGCACCCTTGAGCCGCCGGACGAGACCGCGCCGCCGGACGAGACGAACCCGGACGGCTACACCTTCGAGCCAGCACCGATCCCGCCCGGCGATGAGGGTGGCCCACCGCCTGCGCCCACGCCGCCGCGTGCAGGCATTGCCACGCCGCGACTCGAAGGGCGCGGCGTCACCCAAGCCGATGGCACGACGCGCTTGCTGGGCACGATCACGCTCGACATAGACCCCACGACCGGCCTTCTCGCCGCGCCGACCTGTCCCGTCATCCGCTCCAAGACCTTCGCCATCGGGCAAGAGCCGCGCCGTTACTGCGGCCCCGAATACCACAACGGCAAGAACGCCATCCTGCCATCGGGCACACGCCCGCGCGTTATCACGCCGCCATAGGCGCGCACACCCGATAACAGACATGGGAGTGGTCGTATGTCCTCGTCAAGCAAACTTAACTTCGCGACTCTGATCGTTAGTCTGCTCATCTGCGCCGCCAGCGCATACGCCCAAACCCCAATTGCATCGCCCGCGCCGGCCGCACCTACGCCGGGTCCGACGCCTGCGCCGTTGATAACGAAATTGAGCGTGCGGGTATTGGACGAGAAAGGCGCGCCGGTCAAGGGACTGCGGGCGGAAGATTTTCAGGTGCAAGAGGACGGCGTGCCGCAGACGATCTCTGCGTTCAGCGACGAAGAAATGCCGGTGAGCTACGTGCTGGTCGTGGATAACACAGGCTCAATGCGCAGCCAACTTGGTCAGTTGGTCGAGATGGGGCGCGCTTTAGTTGCCAGCAATCGGCCCGATGATGAAGCCGCCGTAGTGCGCTTCATTAGCAATGATAAGATCGAGGTACTACAAGATTTCACTGCGAGCCAAGCCCGGCTCAATAATGCGCTGGATAACATGTACGTCGAAGGCGGTCGGTCGGCCATAGTGGATGCGGTCTATTTGGCTGCTAAGCTGGCCGTCGAGCGAGGCAAACAGGCTGACGGCCGGCGCACGGCGCTCGTGCTGTTGACGGACGGTGAAGAGCGGGCCAGCTTTTTCACATTAGACGTGGCGCTGAACTTTCTGCGCGCGGAACAGACGCAGGTCTTCACGGTCGGTTTCGTGCGCGAGTTGAAGGGGAAAAAGATCATCGAACGCGCCACCGGGCTGCTCAATACTTTGGCCGCCGAGACGGGCGGGCGCGCGTTCTATCCTGAGAATCTCACACAGGTACGCGAGAGCGCACAGCAGATCGCGCGCGAACTGCACGGGCAATATCTCATTAGCTATGCGCCCACGAATCAAGCACGCAATGCGCAGTATCGCAAGGTGCAGGTGAAGCTAACCGACCGACCCGGCGCAGAGAAGCGCACTGTCAGCACGCGCACTGGTTATGCCGTAGTGAGCAACGCAACGGGCAGCGCCAAAGAGATCAAGCAGCGGCCCAAGTCTCTGCCTTAGCGAGCGAGTCGTGCGCGACCAGCTAAATCGAACCTGATGAGATTGGGACCCAAGAAGAACTTATCCACGAAACCACACGAACAAACACGAAAGTAGTTGAGCTTTTTCGTGTTGCTTCGTGTGATTTCGTGGATAAGTTTTTTGTCTTTGTCCCAATGTCGTAGGTTCCCATGTAGCCGGTAAAATCGAGCCTCTGTTCCTGTGCGTATCAAACCCGCGCAACATCGTGGAACTTTTCCGGCCCGCTAGCTGAATTATAACTGACGGCTGTCAGCACAAGATGAAGGCGTCTCCTCAGACGAATGATGAAGCCCTGTGGCGGCTCGCGCGAGCCGGGGACGAGCATGCCTTTACGCTGCTCTACCGGCGCAGGCAGGGCGCGATCTATCGGTTCGCGTGGCAGATGTCGGGATCGCAGGGCGTGGCGGAGGACGTGACGCTGGAAGTTTTTCTGGCGCTCATAAAAGAAGGTGGGCAGTACGATGAGACGCGGGGCACGCTCACGGCTTATCTCTACGGCATCGCGCGCCGACAGGTGCTGCGCCGTCTGGCGAAAGAGCGCGCGTTCGTCGCGTTGGCGGATGACGATGCGGACGCGACTAGCGCGCAGTTGCTCGCAACGCACGATCCCCTCGGCGAGTTTGTGCGGCGCGAGACGGTTGAGACGGTCAGACAGGCGGTGCTAGCGTTGCCGGCGCATTATCGTGAGGTGGTGGTGCTATGCGAGTTGCACGAGTTGAGTTACGCGGAGACGGCCGCCGCGCTCGCATGCGCGGTCGGCACGGTGCGTTCGCGGCTGGCGCGCGGACGTGCGCTGCTCGGCGAACGTCTCGCTGCTCTGCGCCCCGTTGAGCGAGTTGAGGTTGAGGCGAAGAGGAGTTGTGCATGAATTGTCAGCAGGCTGAGATGTGGATCATAGAGTTGGCGCGTGAGGATGCGGTGGTCGCAGACTTTCACGCGGACGCGCTACGCCATCTCGATGCTTGCCCGCATTGCGCCGCGCGCCTCGCCACCGAGCGGGCCGTCACTGAAAACCTGCGCGCCGTCGCCGTCCATGACGCGCATGCCGGCGCACCCGCGCTCGTCGAGGCCAACTTGCTCGTCGCCTTGCGCGCACAGACAGAGCGCGTGGCTCATGCGCCCGTGCGCGTGATGTCAGCCAAGTCTGCGCGCACGTGGGCGAGTCTGTTCTCGGCACGCAGAGCGATGGCCGTGTGCGCCGTCGCCGCGCTCATGCTGCTCACGTTCGCGATGCTGCGCTCCCGCTTCACTGCCGGGCCGAACCGACAAACACAGACGGCCGCTGCTGGTGCGCCCGCGCAGCCTGTTGTGGCAAACACAGCGACGGAAAATGCAGGCGCAACACCGACAGAGGAACGACGTGAGGGCAGGGCACAGCGCGCCGCCGGTTTGTTGAGTAAGCAAACACGGCGCGGGCACGCGGCCACGCACGTGCGTGAGCAGGTGGCGATGGCGGTCGGCTCGGTCGGCGAGATGACGGTGATTGCACGTGCGCCTGTTGTGGCGGAGAGCGTGACGGAGTTTATGCCGCTTGTTGCGCGTAGCGCGCCGCCGCTCACGAGCGGACAGTTGGTGCGCGTCGAAGTGTCGCGCTCGGCGCTGGCATCGTTGGGGCTGCCGGTGAACATGGCCCGCGCGGGCGAGACGATGAAAGCCGACGTGCTGATCGGTGAAGATGGACTGGCGCGTGCGATCCGGCTGGTACGTTAACGCAGAGGGGCAGTTGCAGAGTTCAAATTTAGTGGGGGAGGTGATTGATGAAGAGACAGAGACGAGTTTTATTGTCAGCGTGTAGCTTGCTCACGTTGCTACTGAACGGCGCGGGCGCGCTTGCGCAGGGGCAGGACAAAATGCCGGCGGAAGGACGCAAACCGGCGCGCGTGATCGTCACCACCGGGCCGCCCGCCGGCCCGGACAACGTCATCAATGGGGAGATGCGCCGGATGGGCGACGGCTACGACGTGCGCTTCTTCACAGAGATGAGTTTCGCGGGGCTGGTCGTCAAGGGCGCGCCCTATTCGGCGGAGGCCGTGACGGAATCCGTGCAAGCGCTCGG